>JAITVE010000388.1 GCA_031285975.1 Candidatus Adiutrix sp.
TGGACGAGTATAAGGTGGAGAAGGGGCTCTTCACCATAGCCGACATCACCTCGCTTTTGGTGGGGCTGGGCAGCATCCCCCTCACCGGCGAGGACGTGCTGGCCACCATTGCCAAAATCAAGGGCTTGGCGCCGAAAGAGCAGATGCGCGACATTGAGGCCCGGGCCGGAAAAGTTATTGTTGACCACACCCCCTGGTCGGGCCAGCCGCCCCGCCGCCTGCTGTTGGAAAGCATCAAGGCCGCGCTGGACGCGAACCGCCTGCTGGCCTTCCATTATTATGACGCCAGCGGACGGGAGAGCACCCGCACCGTCGAGCCCTACCACCTGCTGCTGAAGGAAGCCAACTGGTATCTGCTGGCCTGGTGCCTCACCCGGCAGGACAGCCGCATGTTCCGCCTCTCCCGCATGTCCGAACTGCGGGTGCTGGAAGAAAGCTTTGCGCCCAGGGCCTTTGAGCCTATCCCGCCCGACGGCCCGCCGCCGCGCCGCCTCACCCTGACCCTGCGGGTGGACGACTCCCTGCGCGGCTGGCTGACGGACATCTGCGGCAAAGAGAATCTGGAGCCCTGCGGGGACGGCAAATTTCTGGCCCACTACCCGTTCATCGAAAGCGATTACGGCTATGGGATGCTCTTATGTTTCGGGGAAAAATGCGAATGCTTGGAGCCAGAGCCGGTGCGCCGCGAAATCAAGCGGCGGGCCGAAGGGCTTTTTCAATTGTATCAATGATGAGCGCGGGGCTGGCCTATTCCAGGCCCCAGACCTTTTTGTTCCGTTCCAATTCCGTGATGGAATAATAGAGGTCAACCCGGTCGGGATGGTCGCCCAGCACGGTCACCACCACCCGAAGGCCGGGGATGCGGGTCAGGGTCACCAGGCGGCTGGGGTCGGCCGGGACGAGGGGGGCGTAGCGGGTCAGTTCCGGGGCGATTTTCGTGCGGTGCTGGCCCACGGAGAGGCCCTTGGTGATCAGGAAAACCGCCTGGCGGTCGGGGCTGGTCAGGGTGAGGAGGTTGTCCTTTTCCGTCATGCGCCAACTGCCGGGGATGTCGATGGAATATAGGTTGTCGAAAATTCTCACTTCGGCCCGGGCCGGGGCGGAGGCCAGGCAGGCCGCCAAAATCAAGGCGATGAACAGTTTACGCATTCGTGGAACTCCCCCTTCGTCTTGCTTTGAAAAAGTGCTGCATCATCGCGCCGCATTCCTCGGCCAAAAGCCCTCCGTCTATGGGCAGGCGGTGGTTCAGGCCCGGCAGGGCGGCCAGGTCGATGAGGGAACCGGCCGCTCCCCAGCGGGGCTCCGGGGCCCCGAAGATAACGCGCTCCAGCCGGGCGTGGACGGCGGCCATCAGGCACATGGGGCAGGGCTCCAGGGTGCTGTAGAGCGTGAGGCCGGTGAGCCGGTAATTGGCCGCAATTTTGGCCGCTTCCCGCATAGCCAGAATTTCGGCGTGGGCCGTGGGGTCATGAAGCTCAATAACCCGGTTGCGCCCCAGCCCGGCCACCAGGCCGTCGGGGCCGACCAGCACCGCCCCGGCGGGCACTTCGCCGTCTTCCGCCGCGCGGGCGGCCTGGGCCAGGGCCAGGCTCATGAAGTCATAATCCGTTTCGTTGAATATGTCCATACCTTTTCCTTACTGCTCCGTTTTCACTATAGCAAGTCCACCACTGGACAATCAAGTCAATTTTTATTCGGTATTTGATTGACAGTCTACGTAGCTTCGTTTATTACTTATTATAGTGATGAGGAGAAGCGCATGGAAAAGCTGATAGGGGAAAAAGTCCGTCACGCGTATTGGGATTTGGACATCAATTGCGCCAGAACGGCGCTGACCTGCCTCGGCGATATTTTCCAGTTCCCCATCAGCCAGCAAACGATGGCGGCCGCCATAGGCCTGCACGGAGCCGGAGGCTACCGGGCCCAATGCGGCTTGGTGGAAGGCGCGCTCATGTTCATCGGCATGTATTTGGCTGATAAAGGGCGCGCGGACGCGGCCATCGCCGAAACCTGTTACCAGTTCGCCGAACAATTTACCGGGCGGTTTGGCTCGCTCCGCTGCTTTGACCTGCGCCCGAACGGATTCAGCGACAATGACCCGCCCCACGCCTGCGAAGCCTTGACGGTCAGCGGGGTGGGGTTCATGTATGATTTTTTGGCCGGTATAAAAGAGTTCTCCCGCCGTGAATTATCTTGACGGAACGGGCGGGCCGGGTTATACTTAGGAAAATTTATTATTTGCCTTTTGCCAATAATGGAAAAGAACCGCATTCCAACCTGGGGAGGACTTCGCTATGGATCCTGTAATTCTCTCCCGACTCCAATTTGCCCTGGCAACTTTTTTCCATTTCCTCTACGTGCCGCTGACCCTGGGACTGGCGTTCTTCATCGCCATCATGGAAACGCGCTACGTCCGCACCGGCGAGGAAATGTATAAAGCCCAGGCCAAATTTTGGGGACGGATTTTCCTCATCAACTTCGCTTTGGGCGTGGTCACCGGCCTGACCCTGGAATTCCAGTTCGGCACCAACTGGGCGAGCTATTCCAACTATGTGGGCGACATCTTCGGCTCGCTGTTGGCCATTGAGGCCACGGTGGCCTTCTTCCTGGAGTCCACCTTCATCGGGATATGGGCCTTTGGCTGGGAAAAGGTGTCCAAAAAGGTGCACCTGCTGTCCATCTGGCTGGTTTCCGGGGCCGGGCTCATGAGCGCCCTGTGGATTTTGCTGGCCAACGGTTTCATGCAGAACCCCGTGGGCTATGTGCAGGACGGCGACCGCCTGGTGCTGGACAGCTTCGCGGCCGTCATCACCAACCCCTACGGCTGGAGCATGTACTTCCACACCGTTCTCGGGGCCATGATCCTCTGCGGCTTCCTGGTGATGGGCATTTCGGCCTGGCACATGTTCCGGCGGCAGAACGTGGAATTTTTCCACAAATCCTTCAAGCTGGGCCTCTGCTTCGCCCTGTGCTTCTCCATTCTCTCGGCCCTGGCCGGGCACCAGTTGGGGCAGGTCACGGCCAAATACCAGCCCGCCAAGCTGGCGGCCATGGAAGCGCAGTGGGAAACCAAGGCGGGCGCGCCCATGCACCTGTTGATCGTGCCGCCCTTTGACGACCGCGAGGAAAATTTAGTGGAGCTCCTGCCCATTCCCGGCTTCCAAAGCTGGCTGGCCACGGGCGATTCCCAGGCCGTGATTCAGGGCCTGAAGGATTTTGACCCCGAAGACCGCCCGCCGGTTCTGCCGGTCTTCCTGGGCTTCCGCCTGATGGTGGGCCTGGGCACTCTTTTTATTGGGGTGGCGGTGCTGGCTTCGCTCTTCCGCAACGCGATTCCCAACCTCAAATACACCCTGTTGCTGTTCGTGCTGATGATTCCGCTGCCCTACCTGGCCATGGAACTGGGCTGGATGGTCACCGAAGTCGGCCGGCAGCCCTGGGTGGTCTACGGCCTGATGCGCACCGCCATGGCCGGGAGCCCTGTGGACTGGTATCAGGTGGCCGGCTCCCTGGCGGTCATGGGCGGGGTCTACACCCTGCTGACCGCGCTGGGCTTTTTCCTCATGGGCAAAGCGGCCCTGAAGAGCCCCGCCGAATTCGGCTATGCCGCGGAACAGGGGAGGTGAGACAATGGAACTCTTTTTGGGCGATATCTGGTTTATCCTCTGGGGCCTTTTGTGGGGCATCTATTTCGCGCTCGACGGCTATGACTTCGGCATCGGTATGCTCCTGCCCATTATCGGGCAGGGCACCCGCAAGGAAAGCGATGTGATGCACCAGGTCACCGGCCCCTTCTGGGACGGCAACGAAGTCTGGCTCATCACCGCCGGGGGCGTGACCTTCGCGGCCTTCCCCCTGGCCTACGCCGTGCTGTTTTCCAGCCTCTACACCCCGCTCTTGCTGCTGCTTTTGATGCTGATTATGCGGGGCGTGGCGGCGGAGTTCCGCCACCAGCTGGCCGATTCCAACTGGCGGCTGTTCTGGGACTTGACCATGGCCGGAACCGGCTTTGTGGCCGCCCTGCTCTTGGGCGTGGCTTTTTCCAACCTCTTCCGGGGCCTGCCGCTGGACGCGAACCACATCTTCCAGGGCAACATCCTGAACCTTCTGCACCCCTACGCGCTGTTGGGCGGCATCATGTTCGTGCTGATGTTCGTGGCCCACGGGGCCATTTACCTGGCCGGGCGCGTGAACGGGGACTTGTCGGCCAAAGCGCAGCTGGCGGCCAAAGTCAGCTGGCCGCTGTTCATGCTGACCTTCCTGCTGTTCGTGGTCTTAACCTTCTTCTGGGTGGGCTATTTTGAGGCCTATGCCCAGTCGCCGCTCCTGTTCGCCCTGCCGGTGATGTGCCTGGTGTGCTTTCTAGCCTCCGGCTACATGCTGTATTGCAAGGGAAACCTGAGCCACTCCTTCCGTTACAGCGGCCTGGGCATCATCACCCTGGCCCTCACCGGGGTCATGGGCATGTATCCCAACCTCATCCCCTCCCGGCTCGACCCGCAGGGGGCCCTGAACCTGACCAACGCCGCCTCTTCCCCCAAAACCCTGGGGATCATGCTGGTGGTGGCCCTGATCTTCGTGCCCATCGTCATCCTCTACCAATGGTGGACGCACCGCCGTCTGGCCGAAACGCTGGACTCTGAGTATTGACCATAAAGGCGGGGCGCGGTTCGGAGACGAACCGCGCC
>JAITVE010000397.1 GCA_031285975.1 Candidatus Adiutrix sp.
ATTTCAGGGGCGCGCCCTGGCCCGTCGCCAGGGCGGCTTCCAACTGGTCGAAATACCGCGCCGGGCGGCCGTCGATGGCGGTCACCACGTCGTCCATGCGCAAACCGGCTATTTCAGCCGGGCCGCCGGGGGTCACCGGGCCCACGGCAGTGCCCAGGTGCAGGATGCCGCTGGCCCAGATCAGCCCCCAGAACAGCACGGCGGCGAAAATGAGGTTGAAGACCGGCCCGGCCAGCACGATGACCATTTTGGCCCAGGACGGCTGGTGGGTGAAGGAGCGGGCCCGCAGCTCCGCCGGGACGCTTTCTTCCGCGTCCGGGTCGTCGCCGTACATTTTGACGTAACCGCCCAGGGGCAGCCAGGCCAGTTGATAATCCGTCTCGCCGATGGTTTTCGACCACAGTTTCGGCGGGAAGCCCAGGGAAAAACGCTCCACCCGCACGCCCAGCAGCTTGGCGGCGATGAAGTGCCCCAGTTCGTGGACGAACACCAGAATCAGCAATATGACTACGAATGAAATAGCCGTCAGCATGTATTATACCCTCATCTCGCATATATTTGTTTGTTCAGCGGCACGTACCAGTCCTTCAAATTGTGCCCGATGCCGCCCGGCGAGGTCTCCACGCCGATAATGCGGCTGGAATAGACCGGCAGCGCGTCCGGCACGAACAGGAAGACATACGGCGCTTCCTCGTAAAAAATTTCCTGAATGCGGTCATAGGCTTTTTTGCGCGTGGGCTGGTCCAGGGTGAAGCGGGACTCGTCGATAAGGCGGTCCACTTCCTCGTTTTTATAGCTGATGAAATTCAGCTCCCCCTCTTTGGTTTTGGAGGAATGCCACACGTCGTACAGGTCGGGCTCGATGGGCACCGTCCAGGCCATGAGCACGGCCTCGAAGTTGTGCTTGTCCAGATATTCCTTCACAAAGGCCGCCCATTCCACCACCCGCAGGTTCACCTTTATGCCCACCTCGGCCAGCCGGGCCTGGATAATCAGGCCGCACTGCTCCCGCACCTTGTTGCCCTGGTTGGTCATGAGGGTGAACTGGAAGGGTTCCCCATTTTTGTCCAGAATGCCGTCGCCGTCCGTGTCGGCCCACCCGGCCTCGGCCAGCAGGGCTTTGGCCTTGGCCTGGTCGAAGGGGTAGGGTTTGACGTTCTGGTTGTTGGCCCACATGTCGGGGGTGAAGGGCCCGTTGGCCGGGGCGCCGAAGCCCAGCAGGGCCCCGTCGATGAGTTCCTGCTTGTCCACCGCGTAGGCGACAGCCTGGCGCACCCGTTGATCCGCAAAGCGCGGGTCTTCCAGGTTGAAGCCCAGGTAGGTATAGGCGAAGGCCGGGTAGCGGAACATGTTGTATTGGGCCGTGAAAGCGGGGTCGGCCTTTTTTTCTTCGTACTGATCCGGGGTCAGGCCCATGGAATCAAGCTGCCCGGCCATCAGTTCCATCATCTGGGCGTTGAGGTCGGGGATGATTTTCATCACCAGCCGGTCAAGGTGCGGGCGGCCCTCGAAATAGTCGTCGTTGGCCGCCAAAGTGATGCGCTGGCCGGGCTCCCATTTTTCGAATTTATAGGGGCCGGTGCCGATGGGGGCCCTGGCCAGGGGGTGGCCTTCCAGGGGCTGGCCCTCCAAAAGGTGCGCGGGCATCACGTCAAAGCACCAGCTCACCAGGGCCCGGGCCAGGGGGCGGTCGTAATGGACGATGAAAGTGTAGTCGTCCGGGGCCTCGGCGCTCTTCACCTGCTTGTATGATTCGGCGTAGGCCGTGGGCGTGTTGGGGTTGATCATCAATTGGTAGCTGAACATGGCGTCGCGGGAGGTGAAGGGCGTGCCGTCATGCCAGCGGACGTTTTTCCGCAGGCGGAAGGTGAACGTCAGTTCGTCTTCGGATATTTCCAGGGACTCGGCCAGGTTCGGCACGATGTTCAAATTTTTGTCGATTTTGAGTAAGCCGCTGTAGACCCGGCTGGTGATTTCCGTGGAAGCCGAGTCGCTGGCCAGGGCCGGGATGAAGTTCGAGGGTTCGCCGATGGAAGCCGAGACCAGGGCGTCGCCGTTTACCGGCCCGGTCGGCGCGGGGGCGGGCTGCTCTGTGGCGGCGGGCGTCGGGGCGGGCTGTTCGGGGGCCTCCGAGCAGGCGGAGAGGAGGGCCATCAGCCCGGCGAGTAAGAGAAGTTTTATTTTCATCGCGGTTCACCTTTTCGCAAATCTGTGCCATAATAACTTTTTTAGCGATTTTTGGCTAGCTCTGTTATTATGCGGCCTGGGAAGCCATGTGAAGGACAATTGATGTGACTGCAAGCTCCGGCCTGTTTGGCCGCGAAATATATACGCCTACCAAGCTGGCCGCCAGGGTGCAGGAGAGCTTTGACCAGGAAATCGGGTCGGTTTGGGTGGAGGGGGAAATCTCGGAGCTGAGCCTGCCGCCCTCCGGCCACGCCTATTTTTGTTTGAAGGACGGGCAGTCGCGGCTGAAAGCGGTGATGTGGAAGGGCCGCCGCAGCTATGCCGGTTCGGCCCTGAGCGAGGGGTTGACGGTGCTGGCGCGGGGGCGTTTGGCCGTCTACGCCCCGCGCGGCGAATTTCAGTTGGTGGCGGATTATCTGGAGCCGCGCGGCGAGGGCGCGTTGCGCCTGGCCTTTGAAAAGCTGAAAGCGCAGTTGGAGCGCGAGGGGCTTTTCGACCCCGGCCGCAAGCGGCCTTTGCCCTTTTGGCCGCGCCGGGTGGCGGTGGTCAGTTCCCCGGTTGGGGCTGCGGTGCGGGATTTTATCCAGACGGCCCGCGCCAGGATGCCGGGGGCGGACATTTGTCTTTACCCCGTGCGGGTGCAGGGCGACGGCGCGGCGGCGGAAATCGCCGAGGCCCTGGCCGACCTCAACGCTTGGGGCGGTTTTGACCTCATTGTCATCACTCGCGGCGGCGGCAGTTTGTCCGACCTTTGGGCCTTCAATGAAGAGGCTGTGGTGCGGGCCGTGGCCGCCTCCCGCACGCCCACCCTGGCCGCCATCGGGCACTCCACTGACCTCAGCCTGGCCGAGCTGGCCGCCGACCACCGGGCCATCACCCCCACCGCCGCCGCCGAGGCCGTCTTCCGCGACCGCGCCGCGTTGCTGCACCATGTGGACGGCCTTCGCGCCGCCCTGGCCCGCTCCCTGTACGGGATGTTGGAGCTTCGCCGCGAACGGCTGGAGGCCGCCCGCCGCCGCCTGAGCCGGGGGCTCACCGGCGCTCTGCTTGACCGCCGCTACCGCTTCGAATATTTGCTCCAGCGGCTGGAACGCTTTGAGGGCCGCCTGGAGCGCGACCGGCAACACCTGCTGGCCTTACACGACCGCCTGGGCCGGGCCATGCGGGGCCGCCTGGCCGCCCAGGCCCACCGCCTGGAAAAGGCCGCCGTCCGCTTGCATGACCTCTCGCCGGAAAACGTTTTGCGCCGGGGTTATGCCCTGGTCACGCGCGGGCCGGGGGCCAAACCCGTGGCCAGCGCCGCCAGCCTGGCCGTGGGCGAGGAAGTGAGCGTGCGGCTGGCCGACGGCGCCTTCACCTCTGTCATTACAAACATTGAGAGCCGCTCATGAAAAAAAAAGATATAAAATTTGAAACCGGCCTGGCCCGGCTTGAGGAGCTGGTCGCCGACCTCGAAGACCGCGGCCTGAGCCTGGACAAAGCCCTGGCCTCCTTTGAAGAGGGTCTGGCCCTCAGCACCCTTTTGCGGCAAAAGCTGGACGAAGCCGCCGGAAAAGTGGAACTCTTGACCCGCGACGCCGCCGGCCGCCCGGCTACGCAGCCCTTTGCCCTGGACGACGATGAGGATGAAGAAGATGAGCCGGACGTCATCAAATTTTAGCCGCTGGAAGGCCGCGAGCCTGAAACTGGTGGAAGCCGCCCTGGCCCAAGCCCTGGTGAGGCGGTCGCTGGAGCAGCCGCCGGAAATCGTCTCGCTGTTTGAGGCCATGGGCTATGCCCTTTTGGGCGGCGGCAAGCGGCTGCGGCCCCTCTTGGCCCTGGCCGCCGCCGAGGCTGTGGGCGGGCGGCCCCGCGAGGCCCTCCCCGCCGCCTTGGCCGTGGAGATGATCCACGCCTATTCCCTCATTCACGACGACCTCCCGGCCATGGACGACGACGACATGCGCCGGGGCCGCCCCACCTGCCACAAGGTCTATGGCGAGGGCCCGGCCATCCTGGCCGGGGACGCCCTCCTAACCCTGGCCTTCGAAGTCCTGGCCGAGGGCCTGGGCCGCGACCCGGAAACCGCCCGCCGCCGGGGCCTGGCCGCGCTCCATCTGGCCCAGTCCGCCGGGGGCCTGGGTATGGTGGGCGGCCAAGCCCGCGATTTGGCCTTTGAGCGGCAAGGCGAAGCCGTGGACGGCGCGATGGTGCGCGACATGGAGAGCCGCAAAACCGGCGAAATGATGAGCGCCGCCCTGGTCTGCGGGGCCATCCTGGCCGGTGGCGGCCCAACGGCCCAGCGGACGATGCGCGACATCGGCCTGAACCTCGGCCTGGCCTTCCAGATTCAGGACGACCTGTTGAACCTCGAAGGCGACCCCGCCGTCCTCGGCAAAGCCGTGGGCAGCGACGCCGAGCGGGGCAAGGCGGGCTTTCCCGCCGTTCTCGGGGTGGCCGCCGCCCGCGCCGAACTGGCCGCCCTCACCGAAAAAGCCCTGGCTGGGGCCGCCTCCTTCAAAACCCCGGGCCTCCGCTTGACCGAACTCATCGGCAGTCTGGTCAACCGGCAACATTAGTATTATACTGTCACCCTCCGCACTGTGGAGGCGATGGTTTGATTTGAGCGGCGGTTTGCGTAAAACCGCCTTGAGCGCAATTGATGAGAGCGCTTTTCTATTGCAAGGTAGTCTGCATGAAATGAAAAGCGCCCGGATGTTTACGTATTTTGCAATTTACTAAAGGCAGGTAAAGTGCAAAATGCTCTAAAGACTGAGAAGCGAGCTAGGTATGAAAAAAAGCGCCATGTTCCTGCTGTGGCTGGGAGCATCCATCTCCATTTCTGAAATTTTCACCGGCGGGCTCCTGGCCCCCCTGGGCCTGGCCAAGGGCCTGGCCGTGATTGTCTTTGGCCACCTTATCGGCTGCGGCCTTTTGGCCTTCGGCGGCTATGTCTCCTTCTCGCGCCAGCAAAACGCCATGAGCTGCGTGGCCGCCGCCCTCGGGCCGCGCGGCGGGGCCCTGGTGGCCTTGTGCAACGTGCTGCAACTCATCGGCTGGACAATCATCATGATCGTTCAGGCCGGGGCCGCTCTGACCAGCCTGATGGACGGCCTGTCATTCAGCCTGGCCGCCCTCATTCTCTCGGCCCTCATTATGCTCTGGGCCCTCATTTTCGGCAGCCCCGTGGGGCGGCTCAACGATGTGGCCGTGGTGCTGCTCTTGGCCCTCTGCCTGGTGTTTTTCGGGCAGGTTTTAGCCGCCGACGCGCAGCCCGCCGATTTGAGCCGCCACATCAGCCTGCCCCTGGCCATGGAGCTTTCCATCACCATGCCCATCTCCTGGCTGCCCTTGATTGGCGACTATAGCTGCCGTGCGGGCGACAAATCCACCGCCGTCGCCTGGCCTTTTTTCGGCTACTTCCTTGGCAGCGTTTTCATGTACTCGGTGGGCCTGTTGATAAGCCTGTCAACCGGGCGCGACATT
>JAITVE010000399.1 GCA_031285975.1 Candidatus Adiutrix sp.
AACTTTGACTTTGCCCTGGTGGAAAGCCTTCAACAGCAATGCTTTCAGCACGGGCTCCCGGCGGCCCACTATCTCATTTTCGGCGGCCCGGGCGAAACCCCGGCCACCGTTGAGGAAGGGTTATCGAACCTCGACCGCCTCCCCGGCTGCGTGGCCTTCATCTCCGCCGGGCTGACCGTTTATCCCAACACGCCTCTGGCCGAGTTGGCCCAGCGCGAAAAGACGTTTTCAGATAATGATTTCCTCACGGCCGCTCCCTATTTTTCGCCGGACATTGACCCGGCCTGGCTGGATCGCCGCCTGACCGAAGCGGTGCGCGGCCGCCGCGACCGGCTGTACCCGCCCTCGGCGGCGGCCGAGCGCACGGAAGCCTTGCGACGCATGGGTTATCGAGGCATTTTGTGGGACACCCTCATCGGCTCCGGGCGGCGCGGAAAGCGGGCGGCCCAATGACGAAAGTGCTGGCGGTCATACCGGTCTACAACCACGCGGACAGCTTGCGCCGGGTGGCGGAGGGCGTGCTGGCCGCGCATCCGCACCTGTTGGTGGTGGACGACGGCAGCGACGCGCTGGCGAGCGCCCTGCTGGAAGGCTTGCCGCTCACGGTCATCCGCCACGAGCGCAACCGGGGCAAGGGCGCGGCCATCATGACCGCCGCCGCCTGGGGCCGCGAGGCGGGCTATAGCCATATCATAACCATCGACGCCGACGGCCAGCACGACCCCGCCGAGCTGCCCAAATTTCTAGAGCACATCGACCGCGCCCCACAGGCCTTCATCATCGGGGCCCGCGATTTCCAGGCCGCCGGGAACGTGCCCTTTTCCTCCCGCTTTGGCCGCCGCTTTTCCGAGTTCTGGATGTTTTTGCAAACCACGCTGCGCGTCAGCGACATGCAGAGCGGCTACCGGGCCTATCCCCTGCCCGCCCTGGCCGGGCTCACCCTGCGCGACAGCCGCTATTCCTTTGAAGTGGAAGTGCTGGTGAAAGCCGCCTGGGCCGGTTTCGAATTGATGGAAATCCCGGTGCGTGTCCACTACCCCAAAGCTTCGGAGCGCGTCTCCCACTTCAAAGCCTTGAGCGACAACCTCCGCATCACCGCCCTGAACACCCGGCTGACCATCAGGGCCCTGATTCCCGTGCCCTTCCGCCAAATGTCCTGGGACAAGAACGACCGCGTCTCCGTGCGCCGCCCCTTGAAATCACTGCGTTTGCTGATGGAAGACCACAGCACCGCCGCGAACCTGGCCCTGTCCACCCTGGCGCCGATAATAGTCTGCTGCTTGCCCATACTGGGTTTCCAGAGTTTTTCGATTCTGTTCCTCATCGCCTTTTTAAAACTCAACCGCCTCTGGGCCCTGGCCGTGGGCCACGCCTGCCTGCCGCCGCTGATGCCCGCTTTCTGCATAGAGGTGGGGCACTACCTCAATCACGGGGTATGGCTCACCGACATTTCCTGGCAAACCCTGGGGCGGGAAGCCTTTCAGCGATTTTGGGACTGGTCTGTGGGGGCCGTGACCGGCGGCCCGGCCCTGGGCCTGACCTTGGCCCTGCTGGTCTATCTGGCCGCCGCCTTGACTGGCAGGAGTCTCCGCGCCCGTGCGGCCTCGGAGCCCGCGTCATGACCGGGCCCCAATGGTCGAGCCGCAGTCTGGGCTCCCGCTTCAAGCACGAGTTTTTTTACCGGCTCATCCGGCATGTGGGGGCCTGGGCCGCCTATCCCCTTTTGTACGCGGTGGTGCTGTCCTACAGCCTGCGGCCCTCGGTGTACCGCCGTTCGCGGCCCTATCTCAGCCGCCGCTTTCCGGGGTCAAGCGGCGTGGCCCTCTGGCGGAAAGCTTTTCGCCTCAACCTCTCCTTCGGCCTGGTGCTGTTGGAACGGGCCGTAATGGGCATCACCGGCCGCATGGAATTTGCCCACCCTGAAAACGGCGGGGAGGCGGTGAAAAAAATCCTGGCCGAAGGCCGGGGGCTGGTGGCGCTCACCGCCCACGTGGGGGCCTGGCAAACCGGCCTGGGCTGGCTGGCGGGCGTGGAGCGCCCCGTCAACATCGCCCAGCGGCGGCAGGACGAGGACAACGACCGCCACTATTTTGAGCACCGCCCCGGCGCCGAAGCCCCGAAAATCATCAACCTCAGCGAGGCCGCCCCCGCGCTGGCCGCCATGGCCGCCGCCCTTTTGGCCGGTGAAGTGGTGGCCATGATGGGCGACCGGATCTGGCAGCGGGAAGCATTGACGCTCAAGGCGTCCCTCATGGGCGGCCCCATCATGCTGCCCGGAGCGCCCTTTTATTTGGCCGCCAAAACCGGGGCCCCCCTGGCCGTGGTTTTTACCCGCCGCGCCGGGCCCTCGCGGGTGGAGGGCCGCGTCTGGAAGATCATCCGGCCGCCGCAAGACGGCTCGGCCGCGCCCGAGAGCCTGGCCCCCCTGGCCGAAGCTTTCGCGGCCTGTTTAGAAGAATACGCGGCCGCCGAGCCGTACCAGTTTTTCAATTTTTACGATATGTGGAATTTAGGGGAAAACCATGAACATTAAAGACGAACTGAAAAAACACCTCATCGCCGACCTGCATTTGGAAGACATTCGCCCGGAAGACATTGCGGACGCGGCCCCCCTCTTCGGCGAGGAAGCCGAGGGCCTGGGCCTGGACTCCCTGGACGCCGTGGAGTTGGTGGTGCTGCTGCAAAAACGCTTCAACGTGACCGTCAAAAGCATGGAGGAAGCCCGCGACGCCTTTACCACCCTTGACGCGCTGGCGGCCTTCGTTCAGAGCCGCCAGAGCGGAGCGTAAAATTGCCCGGCGAACGCGCAGTTTTCGTGAGCGGCCTGGGCTGCCTCTGCGCGGCGGGGCGCAGTGTGCCCGAAACCTGGCGCAGCCTCTGCGAAGGCCTGGGCCCGCGCCCCGAGCCGCCGGAAAAGCTTCTGGAGCAAGCTCGCGGGCTGCCCCTGGGGGAAATGTGCCACCCGGCCTTCGCCGTGCCCGCCGACTGCTTCCCCGGCGGCTTTCGCCACACCGTCCGGGATACCCTGGCCCTGGCCGAAGCGGCGGCGCGGGACGCGTTGGAAATGGCCGGGCTGGACACAGCCGAACTGGCCGATGGCCGCAGCGGCCTGGTGCTCGGCAGCACTGTGGGCAACGCCCTCCATTTCTTGGACGATTACGCGAGTTTAATTCAGGGCAAACTAGTTGACGGGCAAGGCTTTCAGGATTTTTTCAATTGCAATCCTGCCTCGGCCCTGGCGGAGAAATTGCGTCTGCGCGGCCCGGTGCTCACCCTGGGCAACGCCTGTTGTTCCGGCGGCGACGCTGTCGGGCTGGGGCTGGAACTCATCGCTACAGGCCGCTGCGACCGGGTGCTGGCCGGTGGGGCTGATGCCCTGAGCCTGGTGCCCTCCATAGGTTTTCGGCGGCTGATGATTTATTCAGACGAACCCTGCCGCCCCTTCGACCTGCGCCGCCGGGGCCTGAATATCGGGGAGGGAGCCGGGTTCGTGCTGCTCGAATCAGCGGCGA
>JAITVE010000012.1 GCA_031285975.1 Candidatus Adiutrix sp.
GACCATCGGCTTGAAACTGGAGTTCTACAACCCGGCTAGCTCGGTCAAGGATCGGGTCGGTCGGGCCATCATCGAGGCGGCCGAGGCCGGGGGCGGCAAGTCGGTGCACCTGGTGGACGAGCCCATGGCGGCGGCCGTGGGCCTGGGCTTGTCCGTGGAGGAGCCGGTGGCCCGCCTGGTGCTGGACGTGGGCGGCGGCACCAGCGAGGGCGTGCTGATTTCCATGGGAGCCATAGCTTTTTCCGAATCGCGCCGCGTGGCCGGGGACGAAGCCACCCACGCCATCATCCGTTACCTGCGGAATAAATATGGGCTGTCCGTGGGCGAAAATACGGCCGAGCACATCAAGATGACCATCGGCTCGGCCATGCCCCTTGAGGAACTGCACACGTTCAACTGCCGGGGCAAGGAGCTGAGCCGGGGCATCCCCCGTGAAGTGGAACTGACCAGCGACGACATCCGCGAAGCCCTGAAAGAAATTGTCGAGGAATTTATCGACATGGTCAAACGCCTGACCACCCAGGCCCCGCCGGAACTGTCCGCCGACCTGGTGCGGCAGGGCGTATATCTCACCGGCGGCGGGAGCCTCCTCAAAGGCCTCGACCGCCGCCTGGCCCAGGAAATCGGCCTGCGCGTCAACATCCCCGACGACCCCCTGCTCTCCGTGGTGCTGGGCTTGGGCCGCATTCTGGAAAACATGAACTATTACCGTTCCGTCTTTGTCAGCTAGGCCCGGCACGTTTTGATGGAACAGCGTCCTGACCTATGATTATCCGGCCCGCTCACCCGGCCTTCACCACCCCGGTTTCCCAACTCAAAGGCGTGGGCCCCAAAACCCTGGCCCGGCTGGAGGCTGAGGGCATCCTCACCACCGGCGACCTTCTGGGCCTCTGCCCCCGCTTTTATCAGGATCGCCGCCAGCCCGTGGCCATCGCGAGCCTCATCCCCGGCCAGGACGCGCTGGTGGAAGCGACCGTGCTGTCGGCCAAAATCTCCTTCTCCCCGCGCAGCCGCCGCCGCTTTCTCCAAGCCCAGGTGGAAGATGGGGACGGCGGTTGCCTGCACCTGTTCTGGTTCAACTTCCCCCCCTATCTGCCCAAAAGTTTAGCCAAAGGGCGGCGGCTGCGCCTCTTCGGGCGGCCCCGCGCCAGCGGCCCGCGGCTGGAAATGATCCACCCCGATCTGGATTTTTTGCCCGAAGCGGATGACGGCGGGCCGGAGGATTTTGCCGCCCCCGCTGAAATCCGCCCCGTCTACCCGCCCTTGGGGGAACTGTCCTCCGGCCAGGTCAAAAAATTGGTGGTTCAGGCCCTGGCCCTGCTGGCCGATTGCCCGCCGCTGATGGAGGCCGGCTGGCTGGCCGAAAACCAGTTGGAAGAACCCATCGAAGCGTTAAAAACGCTCCACGCCCCGCCCGCCGACTGCCGGGGAATGCTGCCCCGTCCTTCCCAGACCAGGGCTTTCCGGCGGCTGGCTTTCTTTGAGCTTTTTTTCTGGCGGCTGATGATGCTGCAAACGCGGGCCGTGGCCGCCGAGAACGCCGCGCCCCGCCCGAGCCGCGAACAGGGCCGGGCCGCGATGCTGGCCTATTGGGAGACCCTGCCGTTTCGCCTCAGCCCGGAGCAACAGCGCGTGGCCGCCGAACTGGCCGCCGACCTGAGCGGCCCGCGCCCCATGTCGCGCCTGTTGCAGGGCGAGGTGGGGGGCGGCAAAACGGCGGTGGCCGCCTCGGCCCTGTTCTTCGCCCTGGGCTGCGGCGGCCAGGCCGCCATTATGGCCCCCACCGAAGTGCTGGCCCGCCAGCATTATGATTTCCTGAAACCCTCGGCCGACCGCCTGGGCTACGCAACCGTGCTCCTCACCGGAACCATGCCGGACAAAGAGAAACGGGCTGCCCGCGCCGCCCTGGCCGAGGGCCGCGCCCAATTGGCGGTGGGTTCCCAGGCCCTCCTGTCCACGGCCACGGTTTTTCAAAAACTGTCGCTGGCCGTCATCGATGAGCAGCACCGCTTCGGCGTGCGCCAGCGGCTCACCCTGCGGCGCAAAAGCGAGGGCGTGGACATCCTGGCCATGAGCGCCACCCCCATCCCCCGCAGCCTGGCCCTGATGCTTTACGGCGACCTGGATTCCAGCATCCTCAAGGGCTTGCTCCCTGGCCGCCGCCCGGCGGAGACTTTGCTCTTTACCGCCGGTGACCGCTCCGGCGCGTACCGAAAATTCTTGGAACTGCTCCGGCAAACCAACGGCCAGGGCTTCGTGGTCACCGCCCGCATCGACGGCGAGACAGCGGAAGACGGCCAGCCCCAGGAAGAGAAGGCAGAAGCGGAGCGCTTGTCGCTGGATGAAATGTATGGCGAGCTGAAAAAAATGACCGGGGGCGAGGTGGAGATCGGGCGTTTGCACGGACGCATGGACGCGGACAGCCAAAAGTCGGCTATGGAAGATTTTCGCCAGGGCCGCAGCCGCATTCTGGTGGCCACCAGCATCATTGAGGTGGGGGTGGACGTGCCTGCGGCCGGGGTGATGCTCATCGAGGGGGCCGAGTATTTCGGTTTATCCCAACTGCACCAATTGCGGGGCCGGGTGGGCCGGGGCGGGCGGGAGGGCTTTTGCCTGCTGTTGCCCGCCAAAGCCACCGAAGCCGGGAACCGGCGCCTGGCCGCCCTGAGCCGGGAGAGCGACGGCCAAACCCTGGCCGAGCTTGATTTGGAAATGCGCGGCCCCGGCGAACAGCTTGGCCTGCGCCAATCCGGCTGGCCCGGCATGAACTACGCCCGCCTGCCTCACGATTTACCCTTGCTGGCCAAAGCCCACAGCCTGGCCGAACAATTCTGGGCCGACAAAAGCCGCTGGGCGGACATCCAACCCCGCCTCGATTTCAAAGGTTTTGAAGACCGCCCCGCCGGTGAGTTGGACTGAACATAACAAGAAGGAAAATCATTGTGCATAGCTACAGTACCGAAATTGATTTTTTACGTGCCGTTGAAGAAAAAGACAATCAGCAGAATGGCCGGGAAAAATTAGCGGCGGAAGAAATTTCCAGCATAAAAACCGCGTATGCGAATCTCCCCGAAGACTATTTGGACTATTTGCAATGCGTTGGCTGGGGCAGTTTCAGGGGCTGTCAATTCATGGTTTTCAGCTTTCCCGAAGCTTTGTCCGACCTTGGTATCGCCTCAGAAATTGATGACATCAGCAGCTATGTATTTTTCGGCGATAATTTTGCCGGAAATTTTTCAGGCTTCAACCTGCAAAATGGCGAAGTTGTGGAATGGTGGCACGACACAGACGAAATCTATGCAACCGGCAAAACATTTCAAGAATACATAAGGGCGCAAATGCTCATGGACGAAAACGGCAACGATACAAAAAGCCATTGATTCTAACCCCACAACGCTTCCCGCTCCCACTGCTCAGGAAAGCCCAACTTCCCCGGCCCGCCAAAAACTCCCGGCAACCGCTCCAGCAATTCCCATACTTCCGCCCCCCAGCCTCGCCCCCGGTCTTCCACCGCTCATCAAATCGGTAAAGCTCAATGACTTCACTCAACGCGCTGCCAGACTTGAAAGTATCTTTGCGTGAACCGAGCGCGATGGAGTCGTCCCGCTCCCGCAGTTCATACCAATAGCCGCTTAAGCGGTAATAGCCGACCTTTTTCAGCCAAAATTCCGCCGTCTTTCGGTCGTCAATTGCCAGGCCCCGTTCTTCCAACCGTTCGATTTGCTCGGCTATGTCAGTGAATGGTTTCGGATACGGAACGGCGGCGGATGGCAAGGTCATGAGACTTCCATAAAATGATAGCCCCCCTTTGACACCTGAGGTTGACACGCGGTTTCAGGGCAAGAGGGGGGGCATGATTATTTTCAAAATATCGCAGTAACTACGGAAAGTCAACAATTTTTCAAAATTTTCTGTTGACAGAGCCCGGCGGGGCCAACCTCGGCGGCCCGGTCAGCTTTGCCGGGTGATGAGGATGGGGTCGATACGCCGGGGGCCGAGGCGGGCGTAGCGTTTGAAGACGGGCTGGCTGCGCTTCATTTGG
>JAITVE010000068.1 GCA_031285975.1 Candidatus Adiutrix sp.
AAGACATCCCCATGCTGGCCCAGCTTTTCCTGAAACAGGCTGTGGAGAAAATCGGCCTGGAGCAGAAAAAGCTGGCCCCCGCCGCCCTGCGCCTGATGAGGGAGCAAAAATGGGCCGGGACCGTCCGCGCCCTGCGCAACGTTATTGAGCAGGGCGCGGTGATGAGCGAAGGCGAAGTTATCAGGCCTGAAGATTTCCCCTTTGCCGCCGCCGCGCCGAACGCCAGCCCCGCCCCGGCGGCCCCGGAAGGCGGCGGCATTTCGGTGCACATTCCCCCCGAGGTTGTAGACCTGAAAGCCGCCCTCAAAGAAGTCACCGAAGCCGCCGAAAAAATCATCATCGAACGTGCCCTCACCGCCCACCGCGGCAACCGCACCCACGCCGCCGAAGCTTTGGGCCTCAGCCGCCGCGCCTTGATTACCAAGGTGCAGAGTTATAAGCTGGACTGAGCGGTTTTCGCGGCGGCTTCATGTTTGCTTCAACTAGAACGAGCGATAGCCCAGAAGCCAACTGTGGTTATAATCGACCAGCATTGCTTTTTGTTCAAACAAAGTCACGCTTTCGGCCGTGGCAACACCATTACTGTCGTATGGCGTGTCCGTAGCTGCTGGCCTGCGTGTAAATTTTCTGGGGGTCACCATACGGGCGGCAATATCTGTCGCTCCAATCAATGGTTTCGTTAAACCCAAAGGTTGCCAGCAATTTTTCGCCCCCCGGCTTCTCGCGCATTTTGTTATAAATCTCGTCCCGCATCTTGCCGTCTATTGTGGCAAAAAACTCCGCGTCCTCCGCAAAGGTTTTGTCACGGGTTTGTTCCTGGAACATCTTGAAGACTTCCTCTCGGCACTCCCGCAATATTTTATCGTACATCCTTTGTTGAAAATCCGGGCTTTCGAGTATTTTCTTGAGCTCCGGGTTGGTTTCCAGCGATTCGGCAGTAAAATTCGGAGACACAATCGAGGGGCCGCCCGACCGCATGGGCGGCTCGGGGCCGCCGTCCGTGCCTGCCTCCGGGTCGGAGCAAATGCACGCGGGGTTATAGGGTATGCCCCAATCCGTGGTTTCTGTCATCCCCAGGATATCCATCAGTTCCACGGCCCTGGGGTCGCTGTACATTTTCGCGTAAATCGCCTGATGCGCGTCTTTGGATTCCTGCTCGGCGGTGAGGCCGAAATTGTCCATATACTTGTCGAGGTCAATGTTCATCTCCTCAACCACCTCGTCATGATACTTTTTCAACAAGCCATAATATTCATATTTGGCGGAATCATTGCCCGGCACCAGCGCGAGCGAAGCATTCAAGCCCAAAAGCGGCGAACCGCCAAATTCCGCGTACGCGTCGTCAAGCCTTTTTTCCTCAATCGGCAAAGACTTTCTCGTTTGATAAATTTGTTGATACGCAGCTTGAATGCTGTTCGGGGGATAACTTGGAGGAGCATCAGCAGCGGGCTTATCAGCCGGGTTCCCCGGAGCGTCCGCCAAATACTGTTCAAAATCCCCCGCTGCCGCGCCCGTTCCGGCCGCCGGGTATCCGCCCTTGGTGGTATTGTGAGAAACCGCCGCCTGTACATTCATCTCCGCCTCTCCCTTTCTGGGTTGGTGATGAAGCCGTTGCCTGGCTTCGTAGGAAATTTTTACCGTGTCGTGCTTGGGCCATGACCGCCCGGAAATCCGCTCCGCCTCATGGGGCTGCTGGCTGCCCACATGCTCACTTTTACCCTGAACAGCGTGATTATATTCATTAGTTTTATTTCTGGAGCAGCCGCTGTAAGCCGCGATATCTCCCTGAATGACCATTTTCCCGCCCCCAGCCACAAAGAATATTCAGCGTATACAGAGCAATTTTTGCCTGATACAGGCGAAAATAGAGGCCGACAAAGTATACAAGCAAACTTGATGCCGTTCCCATAAAAAAGCCGGAATGACGAAGAAGGAACAGGCGCGGCGATGCCCTCCCCAACGGTTCCCGAAACGGCTTCGCGGCCCCATTGCCCGCGCCGTGAAAATGAAGTATGATATATACGATACAATATGAGGTGCGGCGTGGCGGAAATTTTGGCCAATGTGACTCAGGTGATTAACAATTCCCCCCAGATAAACTCGCTGGTGGGCGGGCATGTGGCCGCCGCCGAAGAGGCCCGGCGGCTGGCCCGGCTGGAGGAATCCCAGCGGCAGGAACGGGAATTGAAAAGCCGGGTGCTGGCCCTGGAAGAATCATCCGTCACCGGGGAGTCCGACCCGGACGGGCAGCAGCGGCGGGAATCCCGGCGCGAACAGCGCCGCCGCCGCCAGGCCCGCGCGGGGCAACCGGCGGCGGGCTCCGAGGCTGTTGAGCCGCTTCGCCCAGCCAGCCCCTATGAAGCCCGGCCCATCATTGATGTGTGCGTCTGAGCCCGGGGAAAAGGCCCGGCCCAGGCCTTCGCCGGGGTGGCGGTTTGCGGCGGCGGGTGCGCACGGGCAAATATGAAACAGGAGAAAACCATTGAGCGTGAACAATATGATGATTATGCAGTTGGGGCTGGAGGCCCTGCTGGTGGTGCTTCTTCTGGTCATTCTGAAGCGTTCCGGCCAGGCCGTGAAGAGCGACCCGGCCCACATGCCCGAAAATTTAAAAAATTCCATTGAAAAGTTTTTGGCTGAGTCGGAAAAAATCGCGGCGGTCTTCGCCCAGAATTTGCAGGATAAAAAAAATCTCTCCGCCGACCTCATCCTCAAGCTGGATAGGCGGCTGTCGGATTATCAGGTGCTTTTGAAGCAGACCGAAGCCAGCTTCAACGCGGCCCAAAAGAAGCTGGCCGAGGTGAAAAACAGCCAGGCCGCCGCCAAAATCGCGGCCCCCGCCCCGGCGGCTGAAAATTCCGGCAAAGCCAACCCCGCCGCCCCCGAAGTGCGCGACCTGGTGCTGCGCATGGCCAAAAAGGGTTTTACGCCCGAGGAAATCGCCGCCAAAGCCCGCCTGCATCTGGGCGAGGTGGAGTTAATTATCGACCTGGAACGCCAGTTCAACGTCGGGTAAGGGCCCGGGGATGGTGGTGAAAACGCTGTCAGCCATACGCCGGGCGGACTTTTTCAGCGGGCTGGACGCGGAGTTGACGGAGCGGCTGGCCTCCATCGCCGTGCCCAAAGGCTATGAAGCCGGGGAGATTATTTTTGAGGAAGGCGACCCCGGCCTCGGCTTCCACTTGGTGGCTGAGGGCCGCGTCAAAATTTTCAAAAGCCAGCCCGACGGGCGGGAGCATCTGCTGCACCTTTTCGGGCCCGGCGAACCCTTCGGCGAGGTGGCCATTTTTCTCGGGCGGGGCTACCCGGCCCGCGCCCAGGCCGTGGCCCAAACCCGCACCGTTTTTTTCCCCCGTGAAGCTTTGCGCAACCTCATCGCGCAGAATCCCGACTTGGCCTTCGGGCTCCTGGCCGTGCTGTCGCAGCGGCTGGTGCGTTTTGCCGGGCTGTTGGA
Organism: Candidatus Adiutrix sp.; assembly: GCA_031285975.1. Classification (GTDB taxonomy): domain Bacteria; phylum Desulfobacterota; class Desulfarculia; order Adiutricales; family Adiutricaceae; genus Adiutrix. Next base: position 3,455 of record JAITVE010000068.1, read on the forward strand.
AGATATCACCCTGAAAAAAGTCCCGGCCCGGTTGGCCGCTTTCCTTTTGAGTTCCGCCGAGGGCGGGCGGGTGGAGTTGCGGCTGACCAAGGGGCAGTTGGCCTCCCTGTTGGGGGCCACGCCGGAGACCATTTCCCGCGCCCTGGGCCGCCTGAAAAAGGCGGGGCTCATCAGCGAAGAAAAATCAGAGATAGTTATTATCGACCGGCTGCGGTTGGCCGAGTTGGCCGAAGGGTTTTACGAGCTGTAACATCTCCATCATCGCATAAAAAAAGAGACGTGGCAACAGGCGGCCTGGCCGCCGTTTTTATTGCCGCCCAGGCTCTGCCGCACAAAATTTTCCCCATGCAAACCCAGGATAACGCCTGAGCTATGATGTGTATTGTCACTGCATAGGCAATGTTAACTTGACTATAAATGTGTCTTTTGTCACATTTATAGCAATAAATTAATGGGAACGTGTCTTTTTTACTTGACTATAGGACGAAGATGTTGTAAGGTTATAGAAAATATGGGAACACAGTGGGTGGGCGCAAAAAAATCCCCCGCCTTAACCGGCGGGGGATTTTATGCCAACTGTGGAAAAAGGGCTTCTTCTCAGCTTTTGCCGCCCTTGGCCACAAATTCCTGATAGCATTTCACATCTTCATCAGAGCCGATAATCAGCGGCACCCGCTGGTGGATTTCCGTGGGCTGAATGTCCAGAATCCGCTCGGCGCCGGTGGTGGCCAAGCCGCCCGCCTGCTCCACAATGAAGGCCATGGGGTTGG
>JAITVE010000111.1 GCA_031285975.1 Candidatus Adiutrix sp.
TATGTTGCATTTGAAAAGGTGGCGCGGCTTTGCAACCCGGTATGCCAAAAATGCAGCTTCATTTCTGGCAATTGCTCAAATACGTTGCATCGCTCTTTGGCTTGAAATCTATTGACGACTCTACCTAGGCTGGCAGAAAATAATCTCTTCATCGTCGCTCAACAGCGTCCCGCCAAGCTTGGGCACCAGCGTCACAATAACGTCGAGAAAGTTAGCCGGGACATTGATACGAAGAGTTTGTGACTGGGCGTTACATCTCATTGAGGCACTCCACTTTGTCAGTATTTATGGATAAAATATACATAATATCCACGCTCTTATCAAATGAAAATTACTCTCAAATATAAGCCCCTACTTCGTCATACCGGCGAAAGCCGGTATCCATTTGTGCGCTTTAGCTTGAATGTACCACCAGCTCTGCTGGTGGGAGGCGTTCTTCGCTTTAGCTATAAGCGAGTGGCAGAATGCAAAATAGTAGACGATTAACCCAGTGTGCCGAAGAATGAAAGCAATGTGCCAGCCATGGCACTATGCCAACCGCGAGCTGAAAAGTGTGTGCCAGCTACGCCGGATACGAGTTGGAGAAAACCCCTTCGAGGGGTACTGGGGGAACTGGTCTTGTGTGATTGACGGCATTCAGTGCGCCCTCAGGCGCGGCCTGTACCATGCCCTTATAGGGCTGAGCAGACCACCCGCTGAGCGGGTGGTCTTGATTCCAGGGGAGCAACTTGTCGACACCACCTCCGTCCCCCACCGCGTCATTCCTGCCTCCGCAGGAATGACGCGGTGGGGGAGTAGCGAGGGATGCAATACGACGCGAAGAGAGAGGCATGGATTCCGGCTTTCGCCGGAATGACGGCGGCGGAGGCGGTTACTCAGTTTTTTTATGAGCGCACCCCGTTGCCGATGAATTGAATTTGACAGAACTGTGTGTATAACGTATTATAAATACTCAAGGTCTTTATAAATATCTTGCAGAAAGCGGCAGCCTTGCGATGCACACGAAGATAGGTCACGACGTTCCTCAAAAAAGATTTTCCCTCACGGCCGTGGCCGCTTTTTTCTCTTCCATCATCCTGTGCGGCGTGCTATTGGTGGTCATGGTCGGCAACAAGGCGCACCTGGACAGGCTGCGGATGGAGCAGCTGATCGATGAAAAAAGCGTGCAGCTGACGGAAATAATCCACAAATTGCTCTATAAAACTGAGGCCCTGTCCGCGCTGGTCATTCAGAATGACGGCGAAGTGAGCAACTTTGACCGCGTGGCCGCCACCCTGGTTGACGACCCGGCCATTATCAACGTGATTCTCGCCCCGGGCGGCATTGTGAGCCATGTCTATCCCTTGACCGGTAACGAAGGCGTGCTGGGTTTCAACTATTTCTCGGTCAGCTTGGGCAACACGGAAGCCCGGCTGGCCAAAGAAACGGGCCAACTCGTCTTCGGCGGCCCGTTTCAACTGGTGCAGGGCGGCCAGGCCCTGGTGGGCCGCTTGCCGGTCTATATCGATGAGCCCGGCCAGGGGAAAACCTTTTGGGGCCTGGTTTCGGTGACCCTGAAATACCCCCGGATTTTGGACGGCCTGGGGCTGTCCCTTTTGAAAAACCAGGGCTACGCCTTTGAAATCTGGCGCGTCAACCCGGATACCGGCGACCGCCAGGTCATTGCCCACAGCGGCTATGAATACAACAAAAAGGCCCCGTTTATTGAAAAAAAAGTGGAAATATTGAACGCCGCCTGGTACTTCCGGCTCGCGCCGGTGACCATGTGGTATCAGTACCGGGAAACGTGGTTCCTGCTGTTCTTCGGCCTCTTCGCCAGCTGCCTGCTCGGCTTTGTGGTGCAGAACAACAGCCAACTGAAGCGTATGCAGCTTTACATGGAAGAAATAGTCTGGAAGGACACCCTGACCGGCATCGCCAACCGGCGTCACTTCATGGACACCGCCCCCAGGCACTTGCAACTGGCGGGCCGGAATAAGCAGGACAGCTTTGTGATTATCTTCGATGTGGATCACTTCAAAAAAACGAACGACACCTACGGCCACGCCGCCGGGGATATGGTGCTCAGTTCCATTGCCGAGCGGGTGAATAAAATTATCCGCCCGTATGATGTATTTGCGCGGTACGGCGGCGAGGAATTTATCCTGCTGGTCACCAATGTGAACCAGGAAGAGGCGGAGCAGTGCGCCCAGCGGATGCGGCTGGGCATTTGCGACAGCCCTGTTGTTTTCAACGGCATGGAGATACCAACTTCCGCCAGCTTCGGCCTGGCGCGGGTCTCGCCGCAGTCAAGCCTGGACACCGCCATCAGGCAGGCGGACGAAGCCCTCTGCGCCGCCAAAAAAGCCGGCCGCAACACCAGTGTCTGCTACAAACCCTCGGACACGCCCTCCGAATAAATGCCAAAAGGCCCGGCAAAAACCGGGCCTCTGTTTTTCGCGTGATATGCCGAGCTTTTCGCTTGATGGCGCTGACCGCGCTCTCTTCCACAATGCGACCGCAACGCCACTTGTCTGAGCCGTTCAGGTTAAGCGGGGTTCGGGGCAGAGCCCCATGCTAACAAATCTAAGCCAAACTCCATATCAACGTCCCCACCGTGGCCAAACCAATAGCCCCGCCCACGCCTAACCGTGCAAAGCGAATAGGCTTGTAATACTTATCATCCGGCTTAATCAGCGTGGCTTCGCGGGCGAACTGGGCCACAAACGTGCCCAGAACAATAACCACCGCCCCCCAAACCATCCGCGAGTCCATATATTCATCAAGAAAAATCACCCCGGCCACAGCCCCGATAACTGATTGCAACGGAAAAACCAAAGCGGCGGAAGTGGAGGAAATATCCTTCTGAGCCAAAGTCTGGCAACTGTAGGCCACCCCGACAGACAGCACCCCCCACAGGGTAAAGGGCAAGGTCTGGAAAAACACTCCCCAGGTCGGCATGGCCCCGATGATAATGGCCAGCCCCAGCACAATGATGGTGCTGGTCAGGGCCTGGGCCAGGGAAAACAGCCAGGTGTTGACCCGCGCGGCGAAGGTGCCGATGACGATGACCTGCAAGGCCCAAAACACGTCGGCGGCCAGGATAAGGGCCTCGTTCCGGCCGAAACCGCCGGAGGAGCCGCCGGTCAGCAGATACAGTCCGCTCAGGCCGATGCCCAGGCCCACCACAATCAACAGCCGGGGCATATACCCGGCCACAAAGGCCAGAATGGGCACCATCGAGACGTACAGGGTGGTGATGAAGCCCACCTTGCCCGCCGGAACCCTGGCCATGGCGTAGAGTTGCAGCACCGCGCCGCAGCTCAGGCAGAGCCCCCCCAGAACGCCGCCCCACAGCCAGAGATAGGGCGAAATATTGCCGGTGTAGGCCAGGGGCACGGGTGCGCGGCGCTTGCGCAGGGCCAGGGGCACAATCGACAGAAAGCCGAACATGAACCGCAGGCCGCCATAGGCCCAGGGGTCGAGATAACTCATAGCGGCGCGGGCGATGGGGTAGGAAAAACCCCAGATGAGGGCCGCAACCAGAAGCAACATCAAAGCGCGAATTTTGGGGGACATACTTCACCAACGGGGCGGCCCCCGCGGGCATAAACAGACAGGTGGATACAAGGTGGGAACCGGCGGGCTCATGTGCCATCGCCGGTTGTTTCAGAGTTCAACTCGCCCTCATGATAAGGCAGTAAGGGCGGCTCGTCAAGGCGGCGGAATCCGCCCATTTTTTCGACTGGCCATAATGGGCCACAGTTGGCTGATAAGCACGCCCGCCAGCATGACGGCGGCCCCGGCCAGCATCCGGCCGGTCACGGTTTCATCAAGAATCCGCCAGCCCGCCAGCATTGACACCACAGATTCCATCTGCAGGATGATGGCGGCCAGAGCCGGTTTGGCGTCTTTCTGGCCGACGATCTGGAAGGTGAAGCCCAGGGTCACGGAGAAAAAACCGCCCCACAGAATATAGAACCAGGTCGCGGCCAGGTCGGCCAGCGAAGGCCACTGCCCCAGAACCCCGGCGGCCGCGAGGCTCAAGAGGCCGCAAACCAGGGCCTGGCCTGTGCCCAGCACCACGGGATCCATGCGGGGGGCGAACCAGCCCACGGACAGCACATGCCCGGCCCAGACAAAGGCGCTGATGAGCACCAGCAGGTCGCCCTGCGAGAGCCCTTCCAGCCCGCCGGTAAAGCTTAAAAGATACAGCCCGGCCAGGGCCAGCGCCGCGCCCAGGGCCTCCCCCAGCACAATCTTGTGGCCCAAAAGCCGCAGGATAAGGGGCACGAGCACCACGTACAGACTGGTGATGAACCCGGCCTTGCCCGCCGTCGTCCAGAGGAGCCCGTACTGCTGCAGGGTGATGCCGACAAACAGGCAGAGCCCCGCCGCGAGCGAACCCGAGAGCCACATCCGCCGCAGAGGCTTCACATCGTCCGCGCCCCGCCAAATTTTCACGGCGCGGGGCAGGGCCAGCGGCATCAGGGCCAGGGCCCCCAAAAGAAAGCGCAGCCCGCCGAAAGCCATGGGCGTGAGGTGATCCATAGCCTGCCGCTGCACAATAAAGGTCATGCCCCAAAAAAAAGCGGCCAGGGACAAAAATATGTTGGATCGAGCCGTTCTGCTGATGGCCATTACTAACGTTTCCCCGGAGCGCGTTTCAAGCGAAAAGCTGTCATCGCACAATAAAAAGCGCCCGCCATAAATAAAGGCCGCGCGCCCCTCCCCCGCTCAAGCGGGCGGAAAGGGTTGGACAGCCTGAAAAAGCCCAGATATGCCGAATAATTCTCGAAGCCCGGGCCGCTGCCGGGCCACATGCCCGACGCGAATATTGGATTATAGCCCAAAAAAATATATTGTAAAGCTTTTTTGTTGGCCTTTGCGGAGCAGTCTCAGATGGAAAAATCGCTTCGTTGAGGGAAGAGGAGAAGAGCGCGGTAATGGGCTTGGTCGGCAAGAACATGCGGCTCTGGAAATGGATTCCTGCCTCCGCAGGAATGACGCGGCGGGGGGATGGGGCGTGTGCCGACAAGATGCTCTCCTGGAAATGGATACCGGCTTTCGCCGGAATGACGCGGTAAAGGGGACGGCGGGGGCAATAACCGTCATGGTCGGCGGCACCAAGAGAAAGGCATAGATACCGGCCTTCGCCGGTATGACGACAGAGATGGCCCCACACGGTCACCGCAACGCCACCACTAATAAACTGCGCTTGAGTTTTGAGCGTCAAAATATTATCATAGGCTAAGGCTAGAAATCTGCAAGGCGGTGTGCGGGATGAGCGATATATTAATAGTGGTGCGGGACGACAAGTTGGCGGGCCTTTTGGCCACGGCGTGCCGTGACCGGGGAGCGGCCAGCTTCAGGGCTTTGGGGGCGGCCCAGGCGCTGCCGGAGATCAGCCAGTCCGCCGGGGGCGTCCGCCGCTGGGCGGGTCTGTTGCTGGACTTGAGCTACGGCCAGGGCAAGCCGCTGGAACTGGTGCAAAGCTTTTTGGATGTGAACCCCGACTTGAAGATTGTGGCCCTGGGCAAGAACATGGAAGTCAAAACCCTGACGGCTCTGATGCGGCTGGGAGTGTTTGACTTTCTGTCGCTGCCGCCGGAACCGCTGGAACTGTCGGGCTGCTTGGATAATTTCCTGGGGCGGCTCGGGCCCCAGACGCCGCCGAAAAAGGCCGCCCGCCCGGCTGTTGAGGGGGGGGCGCGCTACGCCCAGATTGTCGGGCAAAGTAAGGCCCTGCAAAAGGTTTTCCGGCTGGTGGATAAGGTGGCGGCTACTGATTCCACGGTGATGATTCACGGCGAAAGCGGCACGGGGAAGGAACTTTTGGCGCGGGCCATTCACCAGAACAGCCCCCGGGCCGAGCGGCCCCTCATCCCGGTGAACTGCGGGGCCATCCCGGAAGATCTCCTGGAAGCCGAATTGTTCGGCCACGAAAAGGGGGCCTTCACCAACGCCATCCGCACCCGTATCGGCCGCTTTGAGATGGCCGACGGCAGCACTATTTTTCTGGACGAAATCGGCGACATGAGCCCCAAGCTCCAAGTCAAGCTGCTGCGGGTGCTGCAAGAGCACGAGATTGAGCGGGTGGGCGGCGACAAGGTCATCCCGGTGGATATCCGGGTCATCACCGCCACGCATGTGGATTTGGCCAAGGCGGTGGCCGAGGGCCGCTTCCGTGAGGATTTGTTCTATCGCTTGAACGTCATCCCCAT
>JAITVE010000156.1 GCA_031285975.1 Candidatus Adiutrix sp.
ATCCACCGGGTTCTCAAAACTGATGTCCGCCGCCGGTTCGCGGCGCGTGTCGGAAATGATGACCCCGTCCTTGATTTCCACGGTGCGGTGGGCATAGGCGGCGATGTTGTGGTCGTGGGTCACCAGGATAATGGTGTGGCCCTCGCGGTGGAGTTCCTTGAGGATGTCCATGACGGTTTCGCCGCTTTTGGAATCCAGGGCCCCGGTGGGCTCGTCGGCCAGGATGACTTCGCCGCCGTTCATCAGGGCGCGGGCGATGCTGACCCGCTGCTGCTGGCCGCCGGAAAGTTGGTGGGGCCGGTTGGCCAGCTTGTCGGCCAGGCCCAGGCGGGCCAACAGTTCCTTGGCCCGCTCGGTGCGGGCTTTGTGGCTCAGGCCGGTGTAGACGGCCGGGAGGGCCACGTTATCCACGGCGCTCAAGCTGGACAAAAGGTTGTAGCGCTGAAAAATAAAGCCCAGCTTCGAGCCCCGCACCCAGGCCAGGGCGTTGGGCGACAGGCCCTCGGTGGCGATGCCGTCAATGCTGTAGCTGCCGGAGGTGGGGGTGTCCAGGCAGCCCAGGGTGTTCATGAGGGTGGTTTTGCCCGAGCCGCTCTGGCCGATGATGGCCACAAAGTCGCCGCGCTGAATTTCCAGGTCGATATCTTTCAGCACGTGAACCCGGTTGGCCCCTTCGCCGAAAAATTTATTGACCTTTTTGATTTCAATGATGTTGGTCATGACTACAGTCTAAGCCCGCCGCGCCGCATCCGCACCGCGGCCCCGGCGGCCAGTTCGCTGGCGCTCATCTGCGCGGCCACCACCTGGTCGCCTTCGGCCAGGCCTTCCACCACCTGGGTATTCATATTGTCTGACAGGCCGATCTGAATTTCCCGCTCTTCGGCCTGGCCGTCCACCAGCACCTGCACGAAGCTGCGGCCCTCGTGGCGGGTGACGGCGATGGAGGGCACCAAAAGCACGCCCTTGGCCTCGGCGATGGTGATGGTGTTCTGCGTGGTCATGCCGATGCGCAGGGCCCCGTCGGCATTGTCGGCCACGAGCTTGCCGTAATAGTAGACGGCGGTGCCCGCGTCGGTGGAGCCGGTGTAGCTGCCGTCGGAGAGGGTGGTGAGGCCGGGGTCAACCGAGCGCAGGGTGCCGGTGAAAGTGCGGTCGGGCTCTGAAAGGATGGTGTAGCTCACGCCCATGCCGGGCTTGACTTTGGTGACGTCGCCCTCGGAAATCTGCATCCGTATTTCCATCTGCCTGAGGTCGGCCACCTGGACGATGGTGGGCGCGGTTTGGTTGGCGTTGACGGTCTGCCCTTCCTCCACGGGCACGGAAACCACCGTGCCGTCCAGGGGGGCAAGGATGCGGGTGTAGCCCAAATTGGTCTCTGCCGTGCTCACTGAAATTTCAGCCTGGATGATGAGGGACTTCATTTCCTCAACGGCGGACTGGGCCGAGGCGTGGGTGTTTTCCGCGTTTTCCAGGCTCTCTTCCGAGGCGGCGTTGCGCTTTTTCAGCATCTGCTCCCGCTCAAACTGGCTGGCGGCCACCCGCAGGGCTAGTTCCCGCGAGACCAGCTGGGCCTGGTAGGTGCTGAGTTTGGCCTTGTTGATGGCCAGGTCGTTTTCCTGGGTGGTGGAGTCGATTTCCGCGATGAGGTCGCCGCGCTTCACGCTCTGCCCGGCGGCCACGGCCAGCTTTTTTATCTGCCCCGAAACCTGCGCGCCCACGTTGACCAACTGCACGGCGGCCACTTCGCCGGTGGCGTTGACCGTCCTGATGATGTCGCCGCTGCGCACGGTTTCGGTGAGATAATTGATCTGCTCCTCGGGTTTGGCAAAAATTTGGAACAGCGTGAAGGCCGCGACCAGGGTGACGATGGCGATGATGATTTTTTTCGAGGGGCGCGTTTTGAGCACAAAATTATCAATATTCATGTGTTACTCGTCTATTTTCGTGTACTTATACCCAATGCCGTGCTGGGTTTGAATAACGTCTTTGCCGCCTTTGCGGCCGAACTTTTTGCGGATGTGGAGGATGTGGCTGTCGATGGTGCGGTCGCTGACCACGGTGTCTTTATACACCAAATCTAACAGTTCGTCGCGGGTGAAAACCCGGCCCGGCCGGGCGGCCATGGTTTTGAGAAGCTGGAACTCGGTGGCCGTCAGTTCCACGGGCTCATTGTCCCAGAAGGCGGCGAAAGATTCCGGCTCCAGCCGCAGGCGGCCGCTGACTATCTGCGTATCAGCGGCCGCCTGCGGCGGAGCCGCCGCGACCGCCGGAGCCGCAACAGCCTGAGCCCCGCGCCGCAGAATGGCCTGCACCCGGGCGGTCAGTTCCCGGGGGCTGAAAGGCTTGGTCACATAGTCGTCGCCGCCGATGGTCAGGCCCATCACCCTGTCCACTTCCTCGTCGCGGGCCGAGAGGAAGAGGATGGGGGTCTGGCTGGTTTCGCGGATTTTCTGGCAGACCCACAGGCCGTCCCGATCCGGCAGATTCACGTCCAGCACCACCAGGGCCGGGGCGTGCTGGCGGAATTTGTCCAAAGCCTCCTGCCCGGCGGCGGCGGTGATGACGGCAAACCCGGCTGCTTTCAAGGCGAACTCGATGATTTCGGTGATGTGCTGGTCGTCGTCAACGGCCAATATCAGGTGCTGGGGCATGGGCGTCACTTAACTCTGGGGAATGAGGAAATCCGCGCTGAAGCCGAGGCCGCGCCCGAGCTCGTCCATCAGCCCGCGTTCCTCCGCGCCCAGGCGGGCCATGAAGGCCGCGTCGGCCCGCAGGCTATGCCACTGGTTCTGGCTGCCCCACAAATCGAGGTTAAAATTTTCATCGCGGATGAGCTTCAAAAAGCCGGTTAACTCTGTGAGCAGGGTTTTGAAATGGGCGCTCTGCCCCTCGCGCAGGGAGTGGAAGACCTTGTCCAAAAACATCTGCCCAGCTTCGGCCAGCATGGGCTCTTCCTTGGCCAGGCCCACCAGGCCGCGCTTGTTCATAAGGCCGGTGAGGGCCGGGAGGTTCACGGGCCGGTCAAACTCGGCCGGGGCGAAGAGGCGCTTCAGTTCCGCCTCGCCCATGACCCGGAAGAGGAAGCGTTCCATCCAGCTCAAGCTTTGGCCCGAAGAGCGGTTGAGCATCATCAGGTTTTGGTGGCAGTGGAAGATGTTCATGGCGTGGGTTTTGATGTCGTCATACAGTTCCTCCACCAGCGCGCCCAACAGTTGGCGGCGGCAGTGGGGCAGCAAATCTTCCAGCACGAAGCGGGAGGCGCCGGGGAGCAAGGCGGTCATCTTTTCCCACAAATTGAGCGCCCCGGCGGCGTTCAGTTCGCCCCGCAGGGCCGCTTCCAATTCCTCCCGCCGGAGCCAGGAGGGGTCTTCCCCCCCCGGCGCGGCCTCTTTGGCGAGGATGGCCAGGCGGCTGTCGCCGGAGTACAGGGCCAGGCAGAGCACGCGGCTTTCGCGGGCCACGCGCCGGTCGCGCAGGGTCACAGCCCCGGCGATGATTTCCATCCCCCGCCCGCCCAGGCGGG
>JAITVE010000104.1 GCA_031285975.1 Candidatus Adiutrix sp.
AGGCGCACAAAATTTTGTGCTACAATCAAGCCGCTTGCGCGGCTGCGGATTGCCGTACTGTTACGATGGGGATGGGATATGACTGCGGATTGTGAAATAGGCGTGTTGTTCGATCATGCCCGGACAGGGCGGATTGGCTTGCCCGAGGCGGTGTTCTGCCAGGGCAAGCATGTGTCGGTGGTTGAAAAGTTGCTGCGGGAATTCAGCGCCGGGCAGGAACGGGCGGTGCTTTTCACCCGTTTGGCCCCCGAAGTGTTCGCTGAAATGCCCGGCGATTTGCGGGACAAAATCAATTACCACCCCGTCTCCCGCACCGCGTTCGGGCGGACTCTGCCGCCCCGGAGCGGGGCCAGCGTGGCCGTGGTTTCGGCCGGCTCCGCCGATGCCTTCGTCACCTGGGAGGCGGCCCGCACCCTGGAATATCTGGGCATCGCCCACAGTGTTTATGAGGACAGCGGCGTGGCCGGGCTGTGGCGGCTGGCTTCGCGCCTGGAAGAGGTTAACAGCCACCAGGTGCTTATTGTGGTGGCCGGGCTGGACGCGGCCCTGGCTTCGGTGCTGGGCGGGCTGACCCCCAAGCCGATTTTCGCCGGTCCCACCTCGGTGGGCTACGGCCAGGCCCAGGCCGGGCTGACGGCCCTGAACAGTATGCTGGTCAGTTGTTCGCCGGGCATCGGGGTGTTCAACATCGACAACGGCTACGGCGCGGCCTGCGCCGCTGCCCGGGTCATCAATCTTCTGACGGGCTCGGCATGAAAGCATTATGAGGGGAAAAAATGCCGTTTTTTTCTGAATCAATGACCAAAGGCACCTGGCCCATGATTATCGGGATTGTCCTGATTGCTATGGGGCTGTGGGAAGTTGGGACGGGGATACTCCGAGATAGTGAATTTAACAAATTCCAGGCGGAAGCCGCCGTGGGCACGGCGGTGATAGGCGAGATAAAGCATGAAGAAGTGCGGCGGCAATGGGGACGGAAACACAGAAAAAGAACCGAAGACCGTTACACCCACCACCTGCTTTATGAAATAAACGGAACCCAATACAGCGCGGAAAAAACATTGCGCCATGCTCTTGGCAAGACAGGCGGGGAGGTAACGATTCTGTACCGGCCTGAAAATCCCCGGGAAGTGCATTTGGGCAAAGCGGTTGAGGCGGAGAGCGGTTTTCCCAAATCGACACTGTATTTATGCTTCGGCTTTCTACTGACCGTTCTGGGTATACGCAACAGACAGAAGTACAAGGAGTGGGAGGATTTTGGGGAAAGCGATTAAGCGGCCTAGCCTAGAGCGCTTTTCTATTTCAAGGTCATATGCGAAAAATGAAAAGCGCCCGGATGTTTGCGTATTTTGCAATTTACCAAAGGCAGGTAAATTGCAAAATGCTCTAGGCGGCGAAGCGGGGTTTCAGGGTGAGGACGAAATCGCCGCCCGGGTCATTAACCTTTTGGCGGCCCCAGAGGGGGCAGATTCCCTGGCGGCCCTCTAAGCGCGTGAATATTATGACAACTTTAAGCATTGATGAATATAAAACCTTTGAATCTATCAAACAAACCGATGACAGCGGCATTGAGTTTTGGTTTGCGCGCGCACTGGCAATGGTGTTGCAGTATAGGAATTGGCAAAATTTTGAAAAAGTCATTGACCGCGCTATGCTGGCCTGCAAAAATAGCGGTTACGCGGTTTCAGACCATTTTATTGAGGTCAGTAAAATGGTTAAAATTGGTAGCGGCGCGCAACGGAAGCAAGCCGATTATAAACTTACACGTTATGCCTGTTATTTGATTGTGCAAAACGGCGATCCTCGCAAAAGAATTATCGCCTTGGGGCAAACGTATTTTGCCATTCAAACCCGCCGAGCCGAGGTCGCGGATACATTCAATCGGCTTGATGAAAGCAGTAAGCGGCTTGTCGCCCGAGGCAACATCAAGCAGTGGAACCAGCTTCTTGTGGAGGCGGCGCATAACGCGGGCATTATTACCAATGACGAATACGCGATTTTTCAAAATGCCGGTTATAAAGGCCTGTATGGAGGCTTGACCGTCGCGGACATCCACGAACGCAAGGGATTGAAGCCAAATGAGAAAATCTTGGATTTCATGGGCAGTACGGAATTGATTGCGAACTTGTTCCGCATATCGCAGACAGAGGAAAAACTGCGGCTTGAAGAAGCCTCCTCACCTGCCGAAGCAAGTAATATCCACTATGAAGTCGCGGAGAAAATTCGCAATGCCATCAAAGAAATGGGGGCGACTTTACCTGAAAATCTCCCTACTCCATCAAAAAGCATACAAGTTATTGAGCGTGAAGAAATTCGCAAACTGCGGGAATCAAAAACGCCTCTCATGCTTGACGAATGAAGCTCCAGAAGGGGTTCACGCTCATAAGGCTGGCCTCAGACTACATGGTGGACTCATCTTTTTGCGGCCCGCAGTATTTCATCCCCAGCACGAAAATCTCCAAGCTCTGGCTGCGGGTGGCCTTGGGTTTGAGGCGGACGATTTGGCTGAAGCGGGGTTTCAGGGTGCGGACGAAATCATCGCCGTCCTGGCTCTGGAAGAGCTTGAAGAGGAAATGGCCGCTCGGGGCCAGCATGGTCTCGGCCCAGGCCCAGGCCATGCGGCATAAATCCAGGCTGCGGGCCTGATCGACCTCCCGCCGCCCCATGGTTTTGGGAGCCATGTCGGAGAGCACCAGGTCAAAGGGCGCGGCCGAATGCACCAATTCCACTGGGTTTTCCAGCAAATCACCTTGCAAAATAGTCACCTGCGGCGGGAAAGCGGTGTCCGGCAGCTCCAAATCTATGCCGATCACCCGGCCTTTGGAGCCCACTTTCCCGGCGGCGTACAAGCTCCAGCTGCCGGGAGCGCAGCCGAGATCCAGCACATTTTGGCCGGGCCGGAGCAGTTTATATTTCTGGTCTATCTCTTCCAGTTTGTAGACGGAGCGGGCCGGGAAACCCTCCTGGCGGGCTTTGCGGCTGTAATGGTCGTCCAGCCGTGCGCGGTCTTTTATGGCCATTTTTATAGTCACCTTCCAAATATACTGTCATTCTAAGGGTTTTCCGGGCTGAGGTCAACTCCCTGGCCGCAGAAAATTTTTATAAAAAATTGGTCTGAAATTGAGTATAATGGCCGAGTTGTAAAAATACTGCCCCGGAGAGGAAAACATGACCAGTCCTTTGGAGATGAAAAAACACGGCTTCATCGCGCAGCGGCAGGAAGGCTTTTTCGCCCTCCGTCTCAAAGTCACCGGCGGGCGGCTGACCGGCGCCCAGTTGGCGGCCCTGTCCCGGCTGGCCGAAACGTATGGCCGGGACGAGGTGCACCTGACCTCGCGGCAGAGCATGGAAATCCCCTTCATCCGGCTGGAAGAGGCGGAAGCCTTCCTGCGCGAACTGGAAGCCGCAGGCATGTCGCCGGCCAACGTCGGCGCGGGGCTCCGCACAATCACGGCCTGTCCGGGCGCGGACGTTTGCCGCCGGGGCCTGACCGCGCCCCAAGAAATGGCCGTCTTCCTCGAAGAAAACTTGGAGGCGCACGACCTGCCCCACAAATTCAAAGTCGGCCTGACCGGCTGCCACAACAACTGCCTGAAAGCCGACACAAACGACGTCGGCCTTCAGGGCGGCCTGTTTCCCCTCTGGTCGCGGCCTGACCTCTGCACCTTTTGCGGCCTGTGCCAAAGGGTGTGCCCGGCGCAGGCCATCAGCGTCAACGACAGCGAATTGATTTTCGAATCCTCAAAATGCGTGCAGTGCGGCCGCTGCTACAACCACTGCCCGCAAAAATGCTGGAACGGGCGCGGCGGCTGGCACCTCACCTTCGGCGGCCTCTACGGCAACGACCAGCAGCGCGGCCGCCGCCTGTGGACGACCCTGCAAACCGATGAAAACAGCATTTTGTCCACTATAAACAAAGCCCTGGACTATTACCGCCAGAACGCCCGCAAAGGCGAACGCTTTGGCCGGGCCCTCCGCCGCCTGGGCTGGGAGAGTTTTGAGAAATTCATGAAGGCTAGCTGAAAGACAACTTACAGCATAGCGCAGAAAACTTGTGGCGACTTTTAAATAAAAGCTATCTGTAGTACCATAGTTCCGGACAGGCCTGAAACCGCCATCGCCCCCGGCAAAATCCTGGAGCAACGGGACGCGCTTCGGGCCTCCGCCTGAGCAACCGCAATCCAGTGGAGGATTTCAATATATGGGTATTACGAGCATTTTGAAGTCGATAGGTGAGAAAGTAGGCCTGTGCGACGAGCCTTCCCCAACGGCCGGGCCGGGAGAAGGCCCGCCCCTTTACCCCTGGGGAGGCGTTTCCCTGGCCCCCCGACCGGGACGCCTGGCGGACGCTCCGCCGGAGCCGGGCCCGTCCGAGGCTCCCTTCAGCGGCGAAACTGTGCAGGCGGCTGAAAAATATTTGCGCCAGAAGGCCCGGCCCGACAGCGCCGAAAAATCCCGGCGCGGCCAGTCCCCGTCGCTCTTTTACACCGTCAAACCCGGCGACAATTTGTGGAAAATCGCCGAATCGCAGTACGGCCCCGGCCAGGGTGAGAAAAACCACCTCATCTACGAGGCCAACAAACCGATCCTCTCCTCGCCCGATCAAGTGCATCCCGGCCAGGTGCTGCGCATTCCATCCATCTCATAATCAATCCATCGGGATATTCCCCGGCAACCCAGCCAGCCCTCCGTGCCATTGCGGGAGGGCTATTTTATGGATGCGGCGGCGCCGACTATACCCTTTATGATCTATAATCCCCGTTAATGCTGACGTATTCGTGGGAAAAGTCGCAGGTCAGCATTTCGCAGCCGGAGGTTCCGGCGTTGAGGTTTATGTCCAGCACGTATTCGGTTTTTTGCATGACGGCGGAGGCGGCCTCTTCGCGGCCGTTGTCAATGCCGTTGCGCACCCAGGGCACGTCGTCCAAATCCATGTTCACGGCGTAGGGGTCGAAGCGGGCACCGCTGCGGCCCAGGGCCATGAAAACGCGGCCCCAGTTGGCATCGCCGCCGAAAAAGGCGGTTTTCACCAGGGGGGATTCGGCCACGGTGCGGGCCGCCAGCAGGGCTTCCTCGGGGCTGGCCGCGCCGCGCAGCCGCACGGTGACCAGCTTGGTGGCCCCCTCGCCGTCTTTGGCTATCTGCCGGGCCAGGTTTCTCATGACCGTGAACACCGCTGTTTTGAAGGCTTCCAGCGCCGGGCCGCCGGTGACGAGCGCGGCCCCGGAGGCCATGAGCATCAGACAGTCGTTGGTGGAGGTGTCGCCGTCCACGGTCACGCGGTTGAAGCTCATGTCGGCCCCTTCGCGGATGATGCCGCGCAAAAGTTCCGGGGCAATGTTCGCGTCAGTCAGCACAAAGCCCAGCATGGTGGCCATGTTGGGGGCGATCATGCCTGAGCCCTTGGCACAGCCCCAGACGCTCACCGTGCCGCCGTCGCAGGCGCATTCGCTGGCGGCGGTTTTGGCAAAGGTGTCGGTGGTCATGATGGCGCGGGCGAAATCGTCCAGCCCGCCGGGGCTGAGGGCGGCGGCCAGGCCGGGCACGGCCTCGGCCAGGGCGGGCATGTTGACCTGCTGGCCGATGATGCCGGTGGAGGCCAGCATGATCTCCTCCGGCGGGCAGCCCAGGGCGGCGCCGATGAGTTCGGCCGAGCGGAGGCAGTTGGCGTCGCCTTCGCGCCCGGTCTGGGCGTTGGCCTGGCCGGAGTTGGCCAAAATGGCCCGGCCACGGCCCTTATTGGCCAAGGGGCGCGACCAGATCACCGGCGCGGCCTGGCAGACGCTCTGGGTGAAAACCCCGGCCCAGGCCGCCGGGCCGTCGGAGACGATGAGGCCCAGGTCGGGCCGGTCTTTATACCGCAGATTGGCGGCCACAGCCGCTGCCTTGAAACCTTTGATCGCCATTGTGCACCATCCGCCGCCCTTCCGGGGCGGTCATTTATTAATTGATTGCCGGAACCGCAAAATTCGATTATAATCCTATTTCTATCGCTTTCGCAAGCCCTCCGGGGCCAGGATTGGAAAAATATGACGCACTCCCACAACCACGCTGACGACCACCACCACGATCACGACGGTCATCACCATCACGAACATGGCGACCAGCATCATCATGAGCATGACGGTGACCATCACCACCACCATCACCATGAGCATGACGGCCAGAAAATTCTGGTCATCCGCCCCAACAGCGGCTTGTCCG
>JAITVE010000198.1 GCA_031285975.1 Candidatus Adiutrix sp.
AGTGCCACATCACCAACAGCCGCCGCACCATCCGCACCCCGAAAGATATGGACGGCCTGAAAATGCGCACCATGCCCGTGCCCGCGCACGTTTTTTACTGGAACTCCCTGGGCTGCTCCGCTGAAGGCTCCCCCTTCTCTGAACTGTATACCAACCTGGCCACCAAAGTTTTCGACGGGCAGGAAAACGGCATTGCCCACACCTATACTTCAAAATTCAACGAAGTGCAGCAGTACATGACCCTCAGCGGGCACGTCTACACCACCTACGTGCTGGCCATGAACCTGGATTATTGGAATGAACTGAGCCCGGAAGATCAGGAACTGCTGCGCAAGGCCCATAAAAATGCCTACGCCTACCAGTTGGAGCTGATTGAAAAAGAAGACGCGGCCAACCTGGAAGAAATGAAGAACAGCAAGAACCACCCCTTCGAAGTCACCACCCTGACCCCGGAAGAACATCAGGCTTTCATTGATTCCGCCAAAGGCACCCACGACAAATACCGTGAAGAACTCGGCGCGGCTGAATTCGACGCCTTCCAGGCCGCGGTTCGTGAGGCCGGTGCCCAATAAGACAAGGTGGTGGATACGATGAAAGCTCTCAAATGGCTTGACGACAACTGTGAAAAGTTTTGTTGCAGCGTTCTTTTCATCGGTTTTACAGTCGTGATGATCGTGAATGTCTTCATGCGCTTTGTTCTTGAAAACGCCATCCCCTGGGCATCCGACCTGGTGCTGTTCATTTTCACCTGGTTTGTGATGTTCGGCATGAGCTATTGCCTGAAGACGCGCAGCCACATCAGCATCACAGTTATAGCAGACCGCCTCCCGCCCCGGGTAGCGCGCCTGTGCGCCATGCTGGTCAACGCGGTTATGTTTGCCTTCATGCTGCTTATTTGTTATAACGGCCTGCGCCTTTTGGGCGACCGGTCTGTGGTCAACAAATACGGCCTCTTGTTCCGGTATCCGCTGTGGTCGCTGTACCTGGCGCTGCCTGTGGGCTGCGCTCTGTCCCTGATCCGCATTGCCCAAAACTTCCACAGCGCCATGAAAGCGCCAAACGCACGCGAGGGGGGCAGCCAATGACCGCGTTAGTAATGTTTGCCATTTTGCTGTTCTGTATCCTTATTGGCCTGCCCATTGCTTTTGCCATCGGCATTTCCTCATCCGCCGCCATTCTGATTTTCGGCACGGTCAGCGAAATGTTTCAGCCCCGATCAATAATCACCGCCTTGAACTCCTATCCCATTCTGGCCATACCCCTGTTCATCCTGGCCGGGGATCTGATGCTGACGGGCGGGCTTTCCAAGCGGCTCATCGGGTTCGCGGAATCGCTTATGGGCTCGTTTCGGGCCAATCTTTCTTACGTGACGGTTCTGGCCAGCACTTTTTTCGCGGACATTTCCGGCTCCGGCCCGGCCACGGTGGCGGCCATCGGTTCCAACGTGGTGCCGGAAATGGTCAAGCGCGGCTACCCCAAGGATTATTCCACGGCCCTTTCCGCCGCTTCCGGCATGATCGGGGTTATGATTCCGCCCAGCATTCCCTTCATTATGTATGGGGTGGCGGCGGAGCAATCCGTCAGCCGGCTGTTCATCGCGGGGGTGGGGCCGGGCCTGCTGTTCGCCGGCGGGTTCATGCTCATAGCGCGGCTGATGTATGGCAGGCTCAAGCTTGACTGCGCTACAACGCCTTTCAACTTCAAGGACATGCTGCGGTCGCTGCGGAAAGCTTTCTTCGCTATACTCGCGCCGGTGATTGTGCTGGGCGGCATTTACGGCGGGGTGTTTTCCCCGACGGAGGCGGCCGCCATCGCCGTGTTCTACGCGCTGTTTGTGGGCCTGTTCATTTACCGCGACCTCACCCTGAAGAGCATCTGGGAGATTTTCGGCCGCTCTTCCATCACCTCCGCCACGGTGCTGGTGCTCATCGCCTTCGCCTCCACCTTCGGGCGCATCCTGACCTTGGAGCGGGTGCCGAACATGATCGCCAGCTTCATGGGCTCCTTCAGCGAAAGCGCCTTTGTGCTGCTGCTCATCCTCAACGTGTTCCTGCTTCTGGTGGGCATGTTCATGGAAACCATCGCCTCCATCATCATCCTGACGCCCATCCTGCTGCCGGTGGTCAAAAGCTTCGGCATCGACCCCCTGCTGTTCGGCGTTATCATGGTGGTGAACCTGGCCATCGGCTTCTGCACGCCGCCCCTGGGGGTGAACCTCTTCGTGGCCAGCGGCATCAGTAAAATAAGTATTGAGCAAGTGGCCAAAGCTGTTGTACCGTATTTCATCGGCATGGCTGTCATGCTGGCGATTGTAACCTATATACCCGCCGTTTCCATGGCGCTGCCCAAGCTGCTGTTTGGAAACTGAGCAGAGAGAAAGTTGAAAGACCGCGATGGCGTATAACCAAAATGCAGTTGACACCGTGTACAATTTCGTCATGGAAAAAATTCAGTCCGGCGAGTGGCCCGCGGGCTCACGAATTATGACCGAACTCAAACTGGCGGAACTGCTGGGCGTCAGCCGCGTGGCGGTGAGGGACGCGACCCAGAAGCTGACGGGCATGTCGGTGCTCAAAAAGCTTCAGGGCTCGGGCACCTATGTGGAAAAAATCGACATGGGCTCGCTCATGAGCGCCATCAAGCCCATCGTGACCATCAACGACCAGGAACTGCTGGAGCTTATGGAATTCAGGCGCTACTTCGAGCCGGGCAATGTGCGGCAGTTCATCTGCAACTGCGCGGCCGAGGAGCTTGAAGCCCTTGAGCAAAACTACGCCGAGTTAAAAGCGGTGGAAAACGACCCCTTCGCCTTTTATGAAATAGACCAGGCCTTCCACCACATGATAGCCACGGGAACGCATAATTCCTTTGTCACCGGCCTCAGCGATTTTTACGGGGACATCCTCAAGGCGCAGCAGTGTTACATAAGTATGCGCCTGGGGCCGGAAATCGCTCTGGAAGATCACTTTCTCATTATTAAGTGCATCAAGGAACAGGACAAAGAGCTGGCCGCGCTGCACATGGAGCGCCATGTGCAGCGGGCTATCGTGAGAATGCGGGAATACTTGGCCAAAACCTCGCGCAACCAATAACCATCTGAAAGCATTTGGAGTTTATATGAAAGCCATTACCGTTCACCCTGACGATTCTGTCGCCATCGCCCTGGAGCCGTTGAAAAAGGGAGAGGCCGTAACCGTCGCGGGGCAAAACGTCACCCTGCAAAGCGACATACCCTTCGGCCATAAATTCGCCCTGAAAGATACCGCGCAAGACGGCGCCTTCGTTAAATACGGGGAAGTTATCGGCCTGGCGCAAAAGCCCATCGCCGCCGGTGAATGGGTGCATGTGCACAACCTGAAAAACGTCGACCCCGGCGCTTCCGGCTATAAATATGAATTCAATGCCAAAAGCGTCATGCCGGGCAAATCGGACGCCACGTTCATGGGCTATGCCCGCAAAAGCGGCCAGGCGGGCATCCGCAACTACATCGCCATCATACCCATAGTTTTCTGCGCCAACGGCCCGGCGGAAAAACTCGGCAGAATGCTGTCGCTCAAATATCCTGAAACCGATTTTTTTGACGGCTTTCAGGTGCTGGCCCACGGCTCCGGCTGCGGCCAGTCGGGCGACGACCTGAACATGACCAGCAAGGTTCTGGCCAACCTGTCCAAGAACGACAACTTCGGCGGCGTGCTGTTCGTTTCCCTGGGCTGCGAGGTGAACGACCTGAAGCAGATGAAACCCTATATTGGGGAATATGACGCGGAAAGAACGCGCTTTATGACCCTGCAGGATGTGGACGACGAATATGAAACGGGCATGAAACTGGCGGATGAACTGTATGCCGTGGTCTCCAAAGACCGCAGAACGCCGTGCAACCTCAACATGCTGAACATCGGCTACAACTGCGGCGGCTCGGACAGCTTTTCCGGCATCACCGCCAACCGCCTGGTGGGCGACCTTACCGACAAATTGACCAAGCTGGGGGCCACCACCAACCTGACGGAAGTCCCGGAAATGTTCGGGGCGGAACATATCCTGATGAACCGGGCCAAAGATGAAGCCGTGTTCAGCAAGACCGTCGCCATGATTAAGGATTTTAAGGAATATTTCGCAAAATACGGCCAGAACCCCGAAGATAACGCCACCCAGGGAAACGTGGAAGGCGGCATTTCAACCCTGGCCGATAAATCGCTGGGCTGCATTCAGAAAGGCGGCAAGAGCCTGGTGGTTGATGTTGTCCCCCACGGCGACCGCATTACGCAGCGGGGCTTCAACATCGTCGCCGGCCCCGGCAACGACCTGACCGGGATCACCGGGCAGGTTGCCGCCGGTTCGGTGCTGATCCTTTTCACCACCGGGCGCGGCACGCCCGCGGGCTTCATCGGCCCCACGTTCCGTCTTTCCACCAACAACGTGCTGTTCAAGAAAAAACCGGGCTGGAACGATTTCAACGCGGGCCGCCTTTTGACGGGCGAAGCCCCGGAAGCGCTCACAGAGGAATTGTACGATATGGTCATGGCCACCTGCGAAGGCCGCTACCGCACCAAAAACGAAATGCACGGCTTTTACCAGATGGGTATTTTCAAAGACGGCGTCACGGACTGACTCAGCCAACAAGAACCCTGGGCGCGGGGCTGCCCGCGCCCACAAAAAATTAACATCAGAAAGGTGGCACGGCCATGATGACAGGCAAGGAATATATTGAAAGCATCCGCAGGATGGACATGAACATCTGGATGTTCGGCGAAAAAATCAAAACAGCGGCGGACGACCCCATTCTGCGCCCCTCGCTCAACTCGGTGCGGGCCACCTATGACTTGGCCGAGCAGCCCGAACACGAAGAGCTGATGACCGCCACGTCCAACCTCACCGGGAAAAAAATCAATCGCTTTTGCCACATCCACCAAAGCGCGGATGATTTAGTGAAAAAAGTGAAAATGCAGCGCCTCTGCGGCCAGAAAACCGCTTCCTGCTTTCAGCGCTGCGTGGGCATGGACGCCTGTAACGCTTTGTACAGCACCACCTATGAGACCGACCAGAAACACGGAACCACATACCACCAGCGTTTCCTCGAATTCATGAAAAAAGTGCAGGATGAAGATTTGGTGGTGGACGGGGCCATGACCGACCCCAAGGGCGACCGCGGCTTGAACCCCGGCGGCCAGGCCGATAAAGATTTGTACCTGCGCGTGGTGGAACGCCGCCCGGACGGCATAGTGGTGCGCGGGGCCAAAGCCCACCAGACGGGGGCCACCAATTCCCACGAAATCCTGGTTATGCCCACCGTGGCCATGAAGCCGGAAGATAAAGATTACGCCGTGTCATTTTCCGTGCCCATTGACACCAAGGGCATTATCATGATTGTCGGCCGCCAGTCCTGCGACACCCGCAAGCTGGAAGGCAGCAGTCTGGATGTGGGCAACTGTGAATTCGGCGGCATGGAAGCCCTGGTTATTTTTGAAGATGTTTTCGTGCCCAACGAACGCGTTTTCATGGATGGCGAAACCGATTTCTCCGGTATGCTGGTGGAACGCTTTTCCGGTTATCACCGCCAGAGCTACGGCGGCTGCAAAGTCGGCGTGGGCGACGTGCTGATCGGCGCGGCCGCCCTGGCCGCCGATTATAACGGAGCGGCCAAGGCCAGCCACATTAAGGATAAACTCATTGAGATGACCCATCTCAACGAAACCCTGTACGCGTGCAGCATCGCCTGTTCTTCCGAGGGGACGAAAACCGCTTCCGGCAACTATCTTATTGATCTCTTGCTGGCCAACGTCAGCAAGCAAAACGTCACCCGCTTCCCCTACGAAATAGCGCGCCTGGCCGAAGATATCGCCGGGGGCCTGATGGTCACTGCCCCGGCGGAAAAAGACCTGCGGCACCCTGAAATCGGGCCTTATGTGGAAAAATATTTCAAAGGCGTGGCGGGCGTTTCCACAGAAACCCGCCTGAAGATTATGCGCCTGATCGAAAACATCACCCTGGGCACAGCGGCGGTGGGCTACCGCACCGAATCCATGCACGGGGCCGGTTCCCCCCAGGCCCAGCGCATCATGATCTCTCGCCAGAGCAATATCGAAAACAAAAAAGCCCTGGCCAAAGTCATCGCCAGGATTGAGGACTAGGCATGGCCAAAACAATAGTGCTGGCCGGGGCGGTGCGCACGGCCATCGGCAAATTCGGCGGCGCGCTGGCGGATGTGCCCGCCGCCTGGCTGGGGGCCGTTGTTCTCCGGGAAGCCGTAGCCCGCGCGGGCCTTGCGCCGGACGAGGTGGATGAAGTTATCATGGGCTGCGGCCTTCAGGCCGCGCAGGGGCAGAACGTGGCCCGCCAGGCCGCCATCGGGGCGGGGCTGCCCGTGCATATCCCAGCCATGACCGTAAACAACGTCTGCGGTTCGGGCCTGAAATGCCTGAACCTGGCCGCCGCCATGATCGCGGCGGGCGAGGCGGAGGTGGTGCTGGCCGGAGGCATGGAGAACATGTCCGCCGCCCCGTACGCCCTGGAAAAGGCTCGTTTCGGCTACCGCATGAACAACGGCCAGCTTGTGGATACCATGATCCGCGACGGCCTGTGGGACGCGTTCAATGATTACCACATGGGCGTTACCGCCGAAAATGTGGCCGCGGCCCAGGGCGTCACCCGCGAAATGCAGGATGAATTCGCGGCCCAAAGCCAGCAGAAGGCCGAAGCGGCCTGGAAGGCCGGGCGCTTTGCCGATGAAATTGTCGGCGTGGAAATTCAGGGCAAAAAAGAAACTGTCATTTTTGACCGCGACGAATTCCCCCGCCCCGGCGTCACCGCCGAAAGTTTGGCCAAACTGAAATCCGCCTTTAAAAAAGACGGCACGGTCACCGCCGCCAACGCTTCGGGCCTCAACGACGGCGCGGCGGCGCTGGTGCTGATGAGCGGGGAAAAGGCTGAAAAACTGGGCATCGCCCCCATGGCCCGTTTCATCTCCGGCGCTTCCGCCGGGGTTGACCCGGCCATCATGGGGCTTGGCCCGGTCTACAGCACGGAAAAGGCCCTGAAAAAAGCCGGGCTGGCCATCGGTGACATGGACTTGATTGAGGCCAACGAGGCCTTTGCCGCCCAAGCCCTGGCTGTCGGGAACTTGTTGGGCTGGGACAGCACCCGCGTCAATGTCAACGGCGGGGCCATCGCTCTCGGGCACCCCATTGGCGCTTCCGGGGCGCGCATAATGGTGACGCTTTTACATGAAATGCGGCGGCGTTCCAGCCGCTATGGCCTGGCCACCCTGTGCGTCGGCGGCGGCATGGGCGTCTCGTCCATAGTTGAGAGGCTGTAATGGAAAACATTCTCTATGAACAACATGAACACACCGGCCTGCTGACCATCAGCCGCCCCAAGGCCTTGAACGCCTTGAACAGCGCCTTATTGGGCGAGCTTTCAGCGCAGTTGGATGAACTGGCCGAAAGCGGCATCCGCTGCCTGATAGTGACCGGGGCAGGGGAGAAGGCTTTTGTGGCCGGGGCCGATATCACGGAAATGCTTGACCTGAACCCCGAACAGGCCGCCAGTTTCAGCGACCTGGGCAACGGGGTTCTGGAAAAGCTGGAAAATTTCCACAGCCCGGTTATCGCGGCGGTGAACGGCTTTGCCCTTGGCGGCGGCTGTGAACTGAGCCTGGCCTGCGACATCAGGATAGCCTCTGAAAACGCCGTCTTCGCATTGCCGGAGCTTGGCCTGGGGATAATACCGGGCTATGGCGGCTTGCAGCGTTTGTCCCGCCTCGTCGGCTTGGGCATGGCCAGGGAACTGGTGTATACGGGCCGCAAGGTACAGGCGGCGGAAGCGAAGGAACTGGGTTTGGTGAACCGGGTGCTGCCCCCCGCCGAACTGTTGGACAAGTGCCGGGAACTGGCCGGGCAAATCGCGCGGAACGCCCCCCTGGCGGTGAAGGCGGCCAAAAAAGTCATCAACGCCAACATCGGCCTGGAGCTTGCGGCCAGTTACAGGCTGGAACGCACGCCTTTCGCCAGCATGTTTTCCACCGCCGACCGTCAAAACGCCATGAGCGCCTTTGTGGAAAAAAAGAAGCCGATGCCCTTCACTGGAAAATAACCGTATGCGAGGAAAAATCATGAAAATAGGAATCGTCGGCGCCGGAACCATGGGCGGCGGTATCGCCCAGGCTTTCGCCGCCGCCGGAAAATACAGCGTGACCCTGTGCGACGTATCTGTTGATTTCGCCAACAAGGGTTTAGCCCGTATTCTAGCCCGGCTGGACAAATCCGTTGAAAAAGGCCGGATGGACAAGGCCGCCGCCCAAAAGATTCTGGCGGCGATCACGGCTGCGGAAAGAAACGCCCTGGCGGGCTGCGATCTGGTTATTGAGGCCGCCCTGGAGGATATTGCGCTGAAAAAGGAACTTTTCGCGGAACAGGACAAACTGTGCCCGCCTGACACCATTTTTGCCACCAACACCTCATCGTGCTCCATCACCGCCATCGGCAGCGCCATAAGCCGCCCCCTCACCGGGATGCACTTCTTCAACCCCGCTGAAACCATGAAGCT
>JAITVE010000241.1 GCA_031285975.1 Candidatus Adiutrix sp.
CTTTTGCTTTGTGGGGCTTAAGAGAGTTTTACGGAATCAGCTCACGCCGCGTGGCGGCGGGGCGTTCTGGTCGATGCCCCATTTGTTCGCCAGCCAGCGGCCATAGCCCAGGCAGGCGAGGAGAAAAATGACAAAGGAAACGACGAGCCTAGTCAGGCCGTTCATTATATATCCTCACACAGCAAAACGGGCCGGAACACCATGCGCCGCCCTGTCTTTTAGTACGGGGTCTTATGGTACATATTTTATAGTACTTTTTTTTCTCAGGCGCAACAGGTATTTGCTCTCGGCGCGGGATGTACGCAGCAAAATCCCAGTATGCGAAAAAGGGCGAACAAGCGTGCCTCTCAATGCAAAATCCCGGTTCAGCCGGGCTTTTTTGCGCGTGGTTTAGAAAATTCAGTCGTCCAGCCCGACCTTTTCCCCGGCGGCCACCTGGCGGTTGTGCAGGCGGCGGAAGGGGCCGATTTCCGCGCCCTGGCCGACGGCGGTGCGGCCGGTGAGGATGACGCCGGGCCAGAGGGTCACGTCGCGGGAGAGGCGGACGGTGCTTTCAATGTAGGTGGACAGGGGGTCGAGCATGGTCACGCCGGCCCGCATCCAGGCTTCGTTGATGCGGTCTTTGAGTATGGCCTGGGCTTCGGCCAGTTCGTAGCGGTCGTTGATGCCGGCCACTTCAAAGGCCGAGCTTTCCGGTATTTCCACGGCCGCCGCCGTGAGCCCCCGGCTCCGGAAGTCGGCGGCCACATCGGTGAGGTAATATTCCTTCTGGTCGTTGGCCGGGCTGAGGCGGGCGATGGAGTCGAAAAGTTTGGCGGTCTCGGCCACATAGAGGCCGGAATTGATTTCGCGCACCGAGCGTTCCCAGTCGTCGGCGTCGCGGAACTCGACGATGCGTTCCAGCCAGCCGTCCGCGTCGCGGATGACGCGGCCGTAGGCGCTGGGGTCGCGCAGGGTGACGGTCAGCACCGACAAATCCGCCCCCAGGGCCTGGTGGCCCTTGAGGAAGCCGTCGAGGGTGTTGGGGGAAATCAGGGGCACGTCGCCGCTCATGATGACCACGGGCCCGTCGAAATCCCGCAGGGCCTCGCGGGCCATGCTCACCGCGTGCCCGGTGCCCAACTGCTCGGCCTGGCGGACGAAGATGGGCTCGGGCACGGCGAAGGCCGCTTCGGCGGGCTCCTGGGCGGCCTGGCCTTCGCGGCGCTGCCGTTGCTCGGCCATGAAGGCGCGCACATCGGCCTCCACCGCTTCGGCCCCGTGGCCCGTGACCAGCGCCACCCGGGCCGGGGCCAGGTAGAGGGCGGCGTTGAGCACGTGCTCCACCAGGGGCCGCCCCATGAGCCGGTGCAGCACCTTGGGGATATCCGATTTCATCCTGGTGCCGCGCCCCGCCGCCAATATCAGAACCGCCGGAGCAGGAGAAGTCTGTGGCATATCGTCGCCCTTTCCCGTAATAGAGTACTGTCTATAATAGAGATAAAGGGCGTTGTTTGTCAACTTTGCCTGAAGATTATTTTCTGACCAGCAAAACCTCAGAAATGGGCCGCCCCTGGTTATCGGAAGGGCCTTTGACTTGTACGCTAAAACCAGCGCGACTACCTATAGATCTTGAACCTCCATAGTTTGCTAGAACCAGTACCCTGAATTCCACTCTATAAAGTCCAGGCTCCAATTCCGCTGCTCCGATGAGACTATTGCTGTATTGATCTTTACTGGCAGCAATCAAATTGCCTTCAACAAAAATGGCCCTATGAAATTTATCCCCAGATGTGGTGCTAATAGAGAAAACATAATTCCCAGCCTCTTTGGCATCCAGAAAAGCTTCGCCCTTCCAGAGCGCCCAATCAACATCAGGAGCTTGGGGGATTATCTTGAGATAATCATACATTCCATAGCCTGGTTTGTCGGCCACGAAGCTGGCCACTTCTAGCGGCGGCAGTTTGTCAGTAATGTCCAAGTCCCATGGCACTGAAATTATTCTGGCCCGCCAGCCGGGCGTATAGCGGGCTGCCTGTGGGCTGGTTGTGGTGTTCGTTGTGGTGTTCCGGGTGCTGACGGAGGCGGTTTCTTTTGGCGCAGTGCCGGACAATTTTCCCATCAATGCCAGCATTTGCTTGTTCTGGTCTTGCAATTGCTGCATCAAGTCCAGCGCTTCGCTGTTCTGCTCGGTCATTTGCTGCATTTGAATTTCCAGGTTCCGAACCCTGTTTTCCAGGCGGGCGCTGCCCCCTTCCTGGGCATAGCCCGGGCTCGGGGCGCAAAAAACCGCGATTGCCAAAAGCAGAGAGTTCATCCACGCCAAAAGTTTTCCCGTCATGGCATTCTCCTGAATGTTGTGCGTTGGTTGTATGGCTTTGAGCGGCCTCACGCCTACCGCTGGCCGCTCGGTTTAATCACGTTTGAGGTCTCCCCTGTGTGTTTCCCGAAATTTGGATCAACCGTTTCCTGAACTGGCTCTATTTCCGCTTCATCTCTGCTTATGCTCGGCTTGATAGTTTTGGAGCCGGAGGAAGCGCCCGAACCAAAGTCTGAGTGGGGTCTTTGGACTATTGGCTCAGGTTTTGGCTCCGGCTCCGGCTTCGGCTCCGGTTTTGGCTCCGGATCAGGCTTCGGCTCAGGTTTTGGATCCGGATAAGTCTAAGGATCTGGGTATGGTTCCGGTTAAGGCTATGGATC
>JAITVE010000250.1 GCA_031285975.1 Candidatus Adiutrix sp.
ATGAGGGTGGCTTCCCGGTCGTCGTCCTCGGCGGCGGGCTCTTCGAGGGCCTTGTCAGCAGGGGCCGCGCCATCGGCGGAGGCCTCCGCCGACATGGCGTAAGAGGTGCCCAGGGTGGAGAGCACCACCTCCTTGGCCGCGAAGCCGCCCACCCGGGCGATGTTGGTGCGCCAGTCAAAGCCGATGAGCTGGCTCAGGGGCTCTAACGCCCCGCCGAGGCGGCCCGCCAGGCTGTGGCGCAGGGCGGCGGACTCGGCTTCCTGGGCTGCGGAGGCTTTTTGGGCCTCCAGGGCGGCCACGTCCGGGCCCGGCGCGGCGGCCTCGATTTGGGCTTCCAGGGCCGCGAGGCGAGCATCAAACCCGGCCTGTTGCTCCGCCGGGAGCCCCGGAAAGCTCATCATCAGCCAAATGACCACCGTGGCGGAGACCACCACCGTCCCGGCGTTTTTCAGGTAACTCCACGTCCGCTCCCAGGCGTGGAGCAGGATGCCGCTCAGGGTGGGCAGGCGGTAGGGCGGCAGTTCCAGCACAAAGGGCGCGGGCTCGCCGGGCAGCAGCACGCTCCGCAAAATCCGGGCGCTCACCAGGGCCGCCACCCAGGAAAAGACGGTCAGGCCCATCATCACCGGGGCCTGGTGGGCGGCAAAAAAGGCCGAGGTGAGCATCAGGAAGACCGGCAGCTTGGCCCCGCAGGTCATGAAGGGCGTGACCAGAATGGTGGCAATGCGTTCCTTGGGGTCGCGCAGGGTGCGGGCGGCCATGACCCCGGGCACGGCGCAGCCCCCGGCAATGCCGCCGCCCACGATGAGGGCCACCACCGAGTTGCCGTGGAGCCCGAAAGCCCGGAAAACGCGGTCAAGAATGAAGGCCACCCGGGCCATGTAGCCCGAATCTTCCAGCACGGAAATGCCGATGAACATGGCCGCGATGAGCGGCGCAAAACCCATAACCCCGCCCACGCCCGCAATCAGCCCCTCAAGGATTAAACTTTTCAGCGGGCCGTCGCTCATGCCCCGCTCGGCCGCGCCGCCCAGGAACTCAAAAAACGCGCCCAGCCAGCCCACCACCGGCCCGGAGGCCTGGAAGGTGAACCAATACAGGCAATAGACCACGCCCAGGAAAAAGATGGGGGCGGCCAGGCGGTTTAAGAGCACCCGATCCAAAAGGTCGCTGAGTTCGCGGGTGTCCTTGCGGGTTTTGGTGAGGGCCGCGCGGCAGAGGCCGGAAAGGAAGCCGTAGCGGCGGTCGGTCATGACCCCGTCAATGTCGTCGTCCGCCGTGGTGCGCAGGTGGGCGGCCAGCTTGGCCTTTACCGGCTCCAGTTCGGGCCGCGCCTCCGGGGCTTCGCGGCTGATGAGCGTATCCACCGCCGGGTCGCCCTCCAGGTATTTCACGGCCAGCCAGCGGGGCGGCGTGCGCTCCGCCAGGGGCGTGGCTGCCAGCCGGGCCTCGACAAGCTCCAGGGCCTCGTCAATGTCCCGGCCATAGCTGATTTCCAGGGGCTTCCAGGCCGCGTCCGCGCTGTCGGCGGCCTCCACAGCCAGGGTCAGGAGCGCCTCCACGCCCTGGCCGCTAGTGGCCACCAGGGGCACGGCCCGCACCCCCAGGCCGCTTTCCAGCCGGTGGATATCGAGGCTGAGGCCCTTGCTCTCGGCCAAGTCCATCATATTCAAAGCCACGATGACCGGGAGCCCGAGTTCCAGAATCTGCACGGTGAGGTAGAGGTTGCGCTCCAGGTTGGTGGAATCCACCACGTTGATGACCAGGTCGGGCCGCTCATTGATGATGAAGTCGCGGGCCACCCGCTCGTCCAGGGAATAGGAATTGAGGGAATAGGTGCCCGGCAGATCCACCACTTTGAGGTCGCGGCCGTGGTGGCTCACCCGGCCCCACTTCTGCTCCACCGTCACGCCGGGGTAGTTGCCCACGTGGGCCCTGAGGCCGGTGAGTTTATTGAACAGGCTGGTTTTCCCGGCGTTGGGGTTCCCGGCCAGGGCCACTATTATTTGCCGATTTTCGCTCACTGCCCTGCCCCCGCCTCAGCCGCGTCCGCCACTTCCACCAGGATGCGGTCGGCCTCGTTATTCCGCAGGGTCAAATCACTGCCATAGAGCTTGATGCGGACAGGGTCGTTCAGCGGAGCCCGCCCCACGATTTTGATTTCCGCGCCGGGCACCAGCCCCATTTCCCGTATCCGCACCCCCAACTCGCCCCCGCCCTTGACCCGGCTGATGAGCCCCGACTGATTAATCACCATGTTTCGCATACTTATAACAGTCATTTTTCGCATCTCCCGCTTCGAATCGTTTTTGTAATTGATTCTCAATAATAATAAATCCCGCGCTACTGTTTGTCAAGAAAAAAGCGCGCGTGTAACGCGCCCATATATTCCCTTGACGGAATATAACGACGAGGTTATTATATAGGGGAAGGGGGAAGGTGCGGTTTATGACGGAGATTTCGGCGGCTTGGGAAGTTGAATTTACCGACGAGTTCGAGCAATGGTGGGACACGCTGACGCAAGCGGCTCAGGAAGCTGTGGACGCCAAAGTGCTGATGCTGGAAGCGCGCGGCCCCAATTTGAGTTATCCACACAGCACAGCCATCAAAGGTTCCCGGTATCCGCTGCGCGAGCTCAGGGTGCAGCATCAGGGCGGCCCCCTGCGCGTTTTGTATATTTTCGACCCGCGCCGAACGGCCTTGCTCCTGGTAGGCGGCGACAAAACCGGCGACGACCGTTGGTATGAAAAATTTGTGCCGTTGGCGGAAAAGCTGTATCTCTCCCATGTGGAGACGTTGAAGCTGGAAAACTAACCCGGCAGGATAGAGAGAAAAAACATGGCGAGAAAATTTTCTGAACTGCGGGACAGGATGAGCCCGGAAAGCCGCGCTAAAAGCCAGGCCCTGGCCGCTGAAATGCTGGCCGTCATGGATTTGGCCGAACTGCGCCGGGGGCAGAGCCTCTCCCAAGGGGAACTGGCCGAGCGGCTGGAAAAAGGCCAGCCAGCGGTGGCCAAAGTGGAGTCGCGGGACGACCCGCACGTCTCCACCGTGCGGGAGTACATCGAAGCCCTGGGCGGCCGCCTGGACTTGGTGGCCCACATGCCCAACAACGAGACTATTCTGCTGAAAAGCCTGTCGTCAAAAAGTGAATAGGCGGCTCCCGGCTTGAATTTTTTCATCATAAGTTGAAAACACATGCCCCTAGTTCGCTACAGACCATCAGGCCTATATGAACCCGCCGCCCTCTGGGCTGTGCCGCTTTTGCTGGCGGTTGGCATTGCCATACTAAGCATTCCCTATGCGCTTTATGATGTTGCTTATATGGCCAAACGACCGGTAGATGACCATAACATTGGTACATTTGTTCCCATGATATGGATCACGTTCAGTTTATTTTATGCAATGGCTCTGATATTTCTTTTTAAGATACGTAACTTCAAAGTTGCGGTAATTCTGACGTGCATAGGTGCTTTTGTAGGCTATGTGCTTCATTGGCTGGTTTTGTATTACTTTTCTGATTCAGGGCTTGGCTTTTTTGACTTTGTTTGTGAGCGCGTCCACAGTGGGATATGGGTTCACTACCGCCATTACGGTGTTTACTTGGAGAAAGGCGGCTTCCTGGTGTTCGCCTGGGTAATGGAATTTATGGCACTCATGGCCGCTGTGGGTTACCTCGTCCCAGGCGAGCCAGTCTCCATACTATTTTCAGAGAAATTCAATGACTGGTACAAATGGATAAATTTGCGCCGCGATGTTTATGCCAATTTTGGGCAAAGCCTGGCGAACCTGCTTCAGGAAGGA
>JAITVE010000105.1 GCA_031285975.1 Candidatus Adiutrix sp.
CGTTCAAATCAGCCGGAGACAGGGCCATGCCCTGAACCTCATAGAGCCCGGCCACCCACTCACAGGCCCAGGCCAGTTCGGATTCGGATTCGTCCACCCGCGCCAGGGGGGCGAAGGCCAGTTGACCGTTTTCGCCGCCCACGTCGTAATGGGAACCGCCCACGCCCAGGCACAGGGTGTACATACTCATGCCTTTGTCGAAAACAAAGACCTGGGACTTGGGATAACGCCGGAACTGGGCGCAGATGAGGCCCAGCAACGTTGATTTCCCGGCCCCGGTGGGGCCTAAAATCATGGTGTGGCCAATATCGTCGCAGTGGAGGTTGAAGCGGAACGGCGTACTGCCGTCCGTGGTGCAGACCGTCAGGGGCGGTGATTCCGCGGGGTAGAAGGGGCACGGCGCCGTTGCCGCCCCCGGCCAGATGCTGGCCAGGGGCAGCATGTGCGCCAGGTTGACGGTGGACATCAGGGGGCGCCGGACATTGGCGTAGCCAATGCCGGGGAGTGAGCCCAGCCAGGCCTCCACCGCGTTGTAGTCCTCGACCCTGGAGCCGAAGCCCAGGAGATTCAGTTCCCGTTGGACGTACTGAGCCAGCTTTTTGCCGTATTCCAGGTCTTCGGCCATCAATATAATGGTGGAAGACAGAAAACCGTAGCTCAGAAGCCCGCCCTGGACTTCAGCCTTGGCCTGTTCCGCGTCCTCGTTCATCAGAGCGGCGTCACGGTTGACCTTGGCGTTGGGGTTTTGGAAATACTGGTCTTTGAGGGTGAACATCTGCTGCGCCCAGGCTTTGCGATAGTTTTCGATTTCCTTAAGAGCGTCCAGATGATCCAGGGCGATATACCGGGTGCTGAAGCGGTAGGCCAGCGGGAGGCCGGACAACAGTTCCAGAATGGCCGGGTACGATTCCTGGGGAAAACCGTCGATGGAGACGGTGAACAGATGTTTGTCGCCGATCATGGGCTCCAGCCCGCCGATGAGGTTTTTGCTGGCCAGAATGCCGTCCAGGAACATGGCCGCCGGCTTGGGAACCATGATCGGGTGAAAGTCTCCGGTCAGGCATTGCTGGATATGGGACAGCATGGAGGAATAGAGGCGGCGCCGGCCGTACTTGTCGGTTAGTTCATATTCTCCCAGGCGTTCCAGCCGTAAAACGCCGGAAAGGATGCTGCCGAAATTACTGATCTGATCCTGAAAATCAGCCAAAACCTGATGGGAAGTTTTCCGGTCAGTGAGCATATTGACGGCCAGGCTCATGGACGGCTTCCAGGTCAGGGTCAGCACGGTATTGGTCTCGAAACAGGTTTCCCGCTCGAAAAAGGCCCGGCGTTCGGCGTCGATCATGGCCGAAACCTTGTCCGGGAAATGGGAGCGGTTTGCGGGCGGGTAAGAGGTGGAGGGACGGCGCACGGCGTCAACGTGCATCATCCACCCGGTGCCGAGAAGAAGTAACGCCTGGTTGACCTGAGCGGTTACAAAGTCAAGCTCATCAATGGTGGAGGACGCCGTGTCATTGCCCCGGAACTCCCAGGCGGCCGTCAGGGAGCAGTCCTTATTGGCTACCACCCCCTCATCCACCAGGGCCATATAGGGAATCAGGTCGGGGAGCCCCCGGTGGTTACTGCGAAAGCCCTTCAAATCAAGCACGGCTCCACCCCCTTCCCCAGGGGCCGGCCTGAACCGGCCCCCTGTGGAAAAGCGGAGTTTTAGCCGAATAAGAATCCTGCTGCTTGATATGACGGAGCCACACATGGCGCATCAAAGGGTCTTTCTTGGCCCACTTGCGGAGCCAGTAGAGGGCGATCAGCCAGAAGACCAGCCCGCACAGGGCCGAAATGAGGCTGAACCCGCCCAGAGCCGTTAAAAAGGCGCCCAGGGCCGAGAACATGACAAGTTCACGATCCCCGCCCAGCACCAGGGCCTGACGGTGGAGGGAGCGGCGGATGGGCGCCCTCATATCACGGCCCCGGAAAAGCTGAAAATGCTGTTGACGATGCTGGAGGCAAAAGCGATGAAGCTGATGCCAAAAACCACGCCGAGCAGTAATTTGAAGCCGCCGGAGAGGTCGTCCTTGTTCATGATGAAAACCAGGCCGCATAAGGCCATCGCCACGATGGAGATGGTTTTGCCGGCCGGGCCGGTTATGGTGTTCATTACTTTTTCCAGGGGTGCGGAAAACTCCCCGATCCCCCCGGAAGCCAGCGCCAGTTCGGGAAAAAGGCACAGGCATCCCAGCGCGGCGCAAACCACGCGAATATAGACAGACTTGCGAGTCATGTATGTTGCTCCAAAATATATAGGGGCCGCGCTTTATAAAGCGGCCGGAAATTCCCCGTCACACGGGTCTGCCAGGGCATAGCCAATCTTTACAGCCCTTTCGGACTGTAATCTCAATTGATTACAAACTTGCAGTTTGTAATTAGGACCCCAGGAAACTATCGTTTCCTGTCCGAACTCGCTTCGCTGGTCGTGGTCATTAAGGCTAACCACTCAGCCGAGACGAAACGGGCGGGCCTTAAGCGCTATGCGCATCTTCAAAGCAATATTGATAATTGAAGGCATAATCGCGGGTTTCCGCGGAAAAGCCGATGGAGACTATTTCAGCCACCCGGCAGACGCCTTCGAGTTTTTTCATGAAAACGACTATATGAACAGCGTCGGCCAATACTTCCTTAATAGGCGTGTAGCGGCCTTCGGCAATGAGTTGTTCGATCCTGGTCAGCCCCTCGCGGGCGCTGTTGGCGTGAACCGTGGCCAGCCCGCCCTCGTGCCCGGTGTTCCAGGCTTTGATCAGAGCCAGGGCGCTGGCGTCCCGTACCTCCCCGACGATGATCCGGTCGGGCCGGAGCCGCATGGTGGCCTTCAACAGCCGCTGCATATCGACGAAATCCGTCGTATGAAGCTCCACCCGGTTGGGGCTCGTGGACTGTAGCTCCGAAGTATCTTCAATGATGACCAAACGGTCTTCGGGGGTTATCCGGGCTACAGCCTCGACCACGGCATTGACGAAAGTCGTCTTGCCGGAGCCGGTGCCGCCGACCACCAGGATGTTTCGGTGCCCGGCCACTGCTGATTCCAGAAGGGTTTTGCCTTCAAGGCTCAAATTACCGGCGGCTAAATAATCGTCAAAAGTGAAAATCTTTGAAGCCTTTTTTCGGATAGTGAAAGAAGGCGCGGCCACCACCGGGGGAATTAATCCCTCAAAGCGGGAACCGTCCAAAGGCAGTTCGCCCTCAATAATCGGGCTGTCCCTGGTGGCCGTGACGTTCATGGCGCTGGCGATCAGGGTGATGGCCAGGTCGGCCCGCTGGGGCGTGACC
>JAITVE010000266.1 GCA_031285975.1 Candidatus Adiutrix sp.
CGCACTTTTTCCCCTGGGTGATCCGGGAACATATCCAAAAGCCGGTCACCGCCCGCCAGTATTTCCGCGTTTTCAATGAGCGCGAGGGAGGCCGGGGGGATCAGCTTCAGATCGGGCGAAAGGCCGACTACATATAATTGGGCTTTTTCCATATCGCTATCCTTTGGAATGGCGTGTTCACAGGCGGCGTTCCGCCAGCAGGCGGCCGTCATAATCAAAAATCATCATCCACAGTTTTGGTCCTGGACCGGTGAAGGCCCGGGCCCGCGCCAGGGCTTCTTCGGCCACCAGGGCCACCAGGGGCTCAAGCCCCGCCCTTTGCAGTTCTTCCAGGGCTGCTCTGGCTGTGAGGGCCGAAGAGATCGCGCCTTTCGTTTCTTCGGGCAGCCCCGGCAGTTTTTCAGCCAGGGCGGCCGTGTCCTGATCGTGCCGGTGGGCATGGGTGTTGCGGTGGCCAGCCGCCTGTTTCACAGCCTTGCCGAAGAAAAGGGTGAGACCTATGCTTTCAAATTCAAAACGGGCGGCCAGTTCCAGGCTGTCAGCAAAAAAATCGGCTATCTGCACAAAAACTTCTTCCGGCAGATCGGGTCTGGCTTGGCGGCCCAGTTTTTCGCTTTGGCGGCCGGTGGTCAGCACCGCTTCCCGGTGCCCCGCCGCCCTGGCCACGCTTAAGGCGCTTTCAACAGTGGCAATATAGGCGGCGTTGGAAAAGGGTTTCACCAGCCCGGTGCTGCCTAAAATGGATATGCCGCCCTCTATGCCCAAACGGGGGTTTAAGGTTTTGGCGGCCAGTTCCTCCCCCCGTTCCACGAATATTTCCACTTCCAGCCCCCGAAGGCCGGGTGTAGCCAAAAAAGGGGCCAGATTTTCCGCCAGCATGGCCCTGGGCACAGGGTTGATGGCGTATTCGCCGGGGGCCAGGGCCAGACCCGGCCTGGTCACCCGCCCCACACCCCGCCCGCCGATAACGTGCAGGCCGGGTTCCGGACGGCGGCGGACAATGGCCCCTATGGCCGCGCCGCTGGTGACATCGGGGTCGTCGCCGCCGTCTTTCAGCACCACGGCCATGGTTTCATCAGCGGAGATGACGGAATTTTCCGCCACGGCCACTGCCAGTATTTCGCCCGAGGGCAAAATCACATCCACAGCGGCGGGGGGCTTTTGGCCGCATAAAAGGCGGGCGGCGCACACGGCGGCGGCCACGGATGCCGTACCGGTGGTGAAGCCCCAGCGAAGTGTTTTCGTATCTGGAATTTCTGGCAAATCATCCGGTTCTGAAAGTATTGTGTCAGACCCCTCAGGCATTGGCCAGCTCCGCCAGGGCATTGATGACCGAGGCGGCCACATTGGATCCGCCCTTGCGCCCCCGGTTGGTGATGAAATTGTGCCCGGTCTGCGCCAGCGCCTCCTTGGATTCGCTGGCATTGACAAAGCCCACAGGCAGGGCCACAATCAGGCGGGGGCGTGGCCACTGGGGTTCATTTTGCAGCTTTTCCAACAGGCGGAACAGGGCGGTGGGGGCATTGCCCACCACCCAGATGCCGCTGTCGCCAGTGCTTCTGAAAAAGAGATCAAAGACCAGGTCAACCGCAGCCAGGGCCCTGGTGGTGCCGGTTTCGCGGGCCCGCCGCTGGGTGCGTTCGTCGGAAATAAGGCAGATCGTCCGGTTGCCGTAGTTTTGCAAACGGGCCGCGCTGATGCCGCAGAGGGCCATTTTGGTATCCGTGACAATGGAGCAGCCCGAACGGATAGCTTCCACCCCGGCCTCTATGGCGCCGGGGCTGAAAAGGGTATCGGACACATAGTCGAAGTCCGCGCTGGTATGCACCAGGCGCTGAACAACGCTCCATTGTTTTTCATCCCACGGATGGGGGCCGGCTTCGGCGGTGATGATGGAAAAACTTTTGTTTTCAATGAGTTTGGGCTGTAAGTTCCAATCCGCGTTTCCCTTCATAATCAATCCTTTTAATTACGTAATGACAATATGTGTAAAAAAGTTCAAGCTTAAGCCTGGGGCGCTTCTTGGGGTTTTTGTTGGCTGGCCGTCAGGATATCACGCACTTCCTGGGGCACAAAAACCTTGTTAAATTTGTGGCCCGGATTCAGCACCAGGGGCCGGTCAAAGCCGGCGGCCATTTTCAGAAAATCCATGGCCGGGAGCGAGATATACGGTTCCCCCGCCGGAACGCACTGGTTCAGGATTTTTTGGGAACTGAAGAAGGGCACCACCGGGCCTTCGATGCTGGGGTGCGTCCAGGCGGCCAAAGAAAGGCTTTCGCCATCTTTAATCATTCTGGCGGCCAGCTTTTCATCAGGATTTTCAGCGGGTTTCCCCAGGACCAGGAGGCGGGCATTGACCAAGGTGACGTAAAAATCGTTCCACAGCGCCGCATGTATCTTTTCATCCGTATTCTGTATGGCCCGTTCCAGGGCCAGGGCCAGGGGGTCGCCCGCAATGAGGTTTAAGAGCATTTCCACTTCATCGGGCTTGAAATCCTTGGAACCTTCGATGGAGGTCAGGACCAGTTTGGTTTCCTTGCCCGCGAAGCGGAAGAGTTCGGGCACCGGTATCAGTATGTGCGGCTCTGAAAAGCCGAACATATCGCGGAATGATTCCATGGTGGCAAAAAAAGGCATGGCCAGGGTGCCGTCGGGCTGCTTCCACTGTTTCAGCTGAAGGTGGGGGCCGCTGTTGGCCTCGCCCTCATGTTCCGTTTCGCTGCGGCCAACCACATAGACCTGGGCATCCATTAGCTGTTTGTAAAAATCCGGGCGGGCATCGGCATTGTCAGCGGCGGCTTTTAAGGCTTTTTCCAGTTTCAGGCCCATATCGGTATCATTTAAGGCATCAGTCATTGTCAAAAAATCTCCTTAGTTCAATTTTAAACTTTTATTTTACCCGTTATCACAACAACTAGTCAATAAGTTCTTTGGCCGCTGTCGGAAGCAAGTAAAATGTCCTAAGTAAGAGCGCGAGAGTTGTCCGATTCGTAAAGGTAGCCGAAGGAGGTTGCCAATGGAACGGACAAAGCTGTTACAGGAGATAAAAATGCACC
>JAITVE010000306.1 GCA_031285975.1 Candidatus Adiutrix sp.
GGGCCGGACGGCCATCTGCGGCTGGCCAGCGACCACGACGGCCGCGAGTATGGCGTTTGGTCGGGGACGGTGTGTTTGGCCTAGAATTTTCAGGGCGTTGACTATCGCCCCGAAGACGGAGCCCCCTCCCAGGGAGACGGGGCCTCCCCCCCTCGTCACCCCGGCGAAAGCCGGGGCCCATTTCCAGAGAAGCAACCTGTCGGCTCATAGTCGCTCCACTGGAAATGGATTCCTGCCTCCGCAGGAATGACGGGGCTGATAAATCGGCTATACTTGAAATATAGCTGCAAGTGTTACAGCATAAAGGTTATTCCGCACAAAGGTTACGGTCATGAAATCATTCGACGATGTGTTAAAGCAACTGAAAAAACAGCCTCTCCTGGTGGCCAACCGGGGCATCAGCGCCCGGCGCATCTGCCGCGCCTTCAAAGAGCGTTTCGACGCCGTCGCCGTCATGACCGCCACTGACATCGACAAAGCGGCCCCGGCCGCCGCCGCCGCCCACGAACTGCTTTTGCTGGGCTCCGACCCCAGGGCCTACCTCGACCTGGAACTGGTGGTCTCCCTGGCCAAGCGGCGCGGCATTTTGGGCATCCACCCCGGCTGGGGCTTCGCCTCAGAGGACGAGCGTTTCCCGCGTTTGTGCGAGGAAGCGGGGCTGGTGTTCATCGGCTCCACCGCCGAGTCCATGAATTTATTGGGCAACAAGGTGGAAGTGCGGAAGCTCGCCAAAAAGCTGGGGCTCCCGGTGGTGCCCGGCTCCGACGGCGCGGTGGACGTGCCCACGGCCCGCAAAGTGGCCCAGGAAATAGGCTTCCCCATCATGCTCAAGGCCGAGGGCGGCGGCGGCGGCAAGGGCATTATTGAGGTGCACGACGAGGCGGCCCTGGAAGACGCGTTCATGAAGGCCTCCATGATGGCCCAGGCCTCCTTCGGCAACCCGCGCATTTATGTGGAAAAGTTTTTACAGGAAGTGCGGCACATCGAAATCCAGGTCATCGCCGACCAGTACGGCAACATTTTCACCTTTGATGAGCGCGACTGCACCATCCAGCGCAACAACCAAAAGCTGGCCGAAATCACCCCCTCGCCCTGGGCCGCCTTCACCCCCGAACTGCGTGCGCGGCTGAAAGAATACGCCCGCCAGTTGGTGGCCGAGGTGGGCTACTATTCCCTGTGCACCGTGGAATTTCTGGTCACGCCCGATTTGGCGCCCTACCTCATTGAGGTCAACACCCGCCTGCAGGTGGAGCATGGCATCACCGAAAGCCGCTACGGCGTTGATTTAGTGGAAGAGCAGATCGCCATTGCCTTCGGGGCCCCCCTGCGCTTTAATGACCGCGATACCCGGCCCACCCAGGTGGCCATGCAGTTGCGCATCAATTTGGAAGACCCCCAGCACGATTTCACCCCCAACTCCGGGCTCATCACCCGCTACGTCTCCACCGGCGGCCCCGGCGTGCGGCTGGATTCGAACCTCACGGCAGGCTACGATTTCCCCTCGAATTACGATTCCGCCGGGGCCCTTCTCATCGCCCACGGGCAGGACTGGTCAAAGGCCCTGGGCATCATGGAACGCGCCCTGAGCGAATACATCGTGGGTGGCCTCAAAACCACCATGCCCTTTTACCGGGCGCTGTTAAAGACCGAGGACTTCCAGAAGGGCGAGTTCACCACCCGCTTCATCTCCCGCCACCCGGAGCTTTTGGAATACAGCGACGTGGCCTCGGAGGCCGTGCGCCTGGCCCGGCTGGCCGCCGAAATTTCCGGCCGGGGCTACAATCCCTTCGTGCAGCTCGGCCAATACCGCAGCCCGGACACTCCGCGTATGCCCCGCTTTGAGCCGGTGCTGCCCAAAATCCCCACCGAGCGCCTCACCCGGCCCTCGCCCTACCCGCGCGGCGACCGGCGGGCGCTGTTGGAATACATCCGCAGTTCCAAACGCATCCATTTCAGCGACACCACCTGCCGCGACGTCACCCAGTCCAACAGCAGCAACCGTTTCCGCCTGGCTGAAGACCAACTGGTCGGGCCCTATCTGGACAACTGCGGCTTCTTCTCCCTGGAGACCGGCGGCGGGGCTCACTTCCACGTGGCCATGCTG
Source organism: Candidatus Adiutrix sp. (assembly GCA_031285975.1). GTDB lineage: Bacteria > Desulfobacterota > Desulfarculia > Adiutricales > Adiutricaceae > Adiutrix. The sequence continues at coordinate 2,105 of JAITVE010000306.1, forward strand.
GCCAACATGACCTACCCCTTCACCGAGGCGGCCAAGTGGAACCAGTTCGCGCCCAAAACCATGAAGCAGATTCTCATCCGCTCCACCAACGTGCTCGGCTACAAGCCCCAGCCCGCCGGTTTGATGGAATTGACCGGCGAAATGGTCTGCCGCCACTTCCAGGTGGTGCGCTGCTTCGACTTCCTCAACCACGCCGAAAACATGCTGCCCTTCGCCCGGGTGGTCATGGCCCATAAAGACGTGCTCTTCCAGCCCGCCCTCTCCCTAAGCTGGGGGCCGGGCTTCACTGTGGAGCACTATGTGGAAGCCGCCGAGGCCATCCTCAAAATGGTCGCCAAAGCCGCTGATATGACCGAAGTGCAGGCGGCGCGGGAAATAATCCTCGGCCTCAAGGACATGGCCGGGGTCTGCCCGCCCCGCTTCATCTCAGCCCTGGTCAAGGCCTTGAAGAAACGCTGGCCGGAACTGGCGCTGCATTACCACCGCCACTATACCGATGGCCTCTTCGTCCCCAGCGTGGGCGCGGCGGCCCAGGCCGGGGCCGAAATTGTGGACGCGGCTTTAGGGGCTTCGGTGCGGAGCTACGGCCAGGGCGACGTCTTGGCCACCAGCGCCTACATTGAGGAAGAATTGGAACTGCCGGTGAATCTGGACAGGGACATGATCCGCCAGGCCAACTTTGTTCTCAAGCAAATCATGCCCTATTACGACCGCTACGTCTCCCCCTATTTCCAGGGTATTGACCACGATGTGGTGCGCCACGGGATGCCCGGCGGGGCCACCTCGTCGTCGCAGGAAGGGGCCATGAAGCAGGGCTACATCAAGCTTCTGCCCTACATGCTGCGCTTTTTGGCCGGGGCCCGGCGCATTGTGCGCTATCACGATGTGACCCCCGGTTCCCAGATCACCTGGAACACGGCCTTCCTCGGGGTCACCGCCGCCTATAACCGGGGCGGGCTGGACGAAGTGTGCCACCTTCTGGACGTGCTGGAAGCCGTGGCCGAAACCCCGGAAGCGGACTTGAGCGCGGAACTGCGAAGCGAACGCCTCATCATTTACCGCGACTGCAACGACGCGTTCCGCGACTTACTCTTGGGCCGCTTCGGCCGCCTGCCCCTGGGCTTCCCCCCGGATTGGGTCTACCAGAGCGCCTTCGGCGAAGCCGCCTGGGAAAAGGCCCTGGCCGACCGCACCGAAGATTCCCCCCTCATCCACCTGGAAGAGCCGGATGTGCGGGCCGAAACCGCCGCCCTGCGCGAGGCCATCGGCCGCCCGCCCTCTGAGGAGGAGTTGGTCATGTTCCTCAACCAGCCCGCCGACGCGCTGAAGACTATCCGCTTCCGCCAGAATTACGGCAACCCCAACAACCTGCCCCTGGACGTGTGGTTCGAGGGCCTGTCCGTGGGCCAGCAGATGAACTTCACCGACACCAGCGGCAAGCCCCACCTCATGACCATCCGCGACATTCAGCCGCCGGACGACCAGGGCCAGGCCATGGTGCGCTACGTGCTGGATTCTGAAATCATGCGCACCGAAGTCACCGTGGCCCAGCCCAGCGGCGCGGCGGCGGCGAACGGCCCGGTTATGGCTCAGTTGGACAACCCCCACCACGTGGCCGCGCCCTCCAACGGCGACCTGTGGGTCATTTACGTCAAACCCGGCGATGTGGTCACCGCCGGGCAGGAATTGTTCAACATCTCCATCATGAAGCAGGAAAAGGCGGTCAACGCCCCCATTGACGGGCTGGTGAAAAAAGTCCTCAAACGGGCCGATTTCCGCACCACCAAGCAGATGGTGCCCGTCCGCGCCGGGGAACTGATTGTGGAACTGGCCCCCCTGCCCCATTTTTGCAACAACTGCCGCAAGGCCCTGCCCATTGACGAACTGTCCTACTGCCCCTACTGCGGCGCGGAGGTGCAGGGCTGACCGGCGCACCCGACCGAAAGGAGAAGATTTCGTGAAAAAACAGATTCTCTTGACTGGCTTGGCATTGAGTTTAGCGTTTGCCACCCCCGCCCTGGCCCAGGGCGGCTTCACAGGCCCCGGCGCTGCGGGCGGCAACGTGGCCACGGTGTCCGGAGCCCTGAAAATGCGCGACGACGCCTGGGTGACCCTGGAAGGCAAAATCGAAAAACAGCTGCGGCACGAAAAATACCAGTTCCGCGACCACACCGGCGTTATCGTCCTCGACATTGACGACAAGCGCTGGCGCGGGCTCACCGTCGGCCCCGAAGACACGGTGGTGGTCACCGGCGAAGTGGACCGCGAATTCAACGGACGGGAAATCGAGGTTAAAAG
>JAITVE010000316.1 GCA_031285975.1 Candidatus Adiutrix sp.
AGCGCGGCGTGGCCGTGAGCACGGCCAAGTGGACGGCGGAACATTGCATTCAGTGCAACCAGTGCGCCTTCGTCTGCCCCCATGCCGTCATCCGCCCCCGGCTGCTGTCAGAGGCGGAAAAAGCGGCGGCCCCCGAAGGCTTCGCCACGCTGGCCGTCAAAGACCAGCCGGGCCAGTTCTTCCACCTGGCCGTATCGTCATTGGACTGCACCGGCTGCGGCCTGTGCGTCGATACCTGCCCGGCCAAGGTCAAAGCCCTGGGCATGGAACTGCTGAGCGAACAGATGCCCGGCTGCGCGGAGCGCTGGGAATACGCGGAAAAGAAAATCGCCTATGAACCGCTGCCCGCCGGAAGCAAAATAACGGTCAAGACCAGCCAGTTTTTGCAGCCGCTGCACGAATTTTCCGGCGCCTGCGCCGGCTGCGGCGAAACCCCGTATGCCAAGCTGCTGTCACAGCTTTTTGGCGACCGCATGATGCTTTCCAACGCGGCGGGCTGTTCCACGGTCTGGACGGCCGGGTCCCCCTCGGTATCGTACACGAAAAACAAAAACGGGCACGGCCCGGCCTGGGGTTTCTCGCTGTTTGAGGACTGCGCGGAATACGGCTTCGGCATGGCCCTGGGCGTGAACCAAATCCGCAACCGGTTGGCGCTGATGGCTTCCGAAGCCGTCAACAGCGATGTGCCCGCCGATGCGGCGCAAGCCCTGCGCACCTGGCTTGAGGGGAAAGACAGCGGCGCGGGCAGCCGCGAACGGGCGGCGGCCCTGGAAGCGGCCCTGGAAAAACACCAGGGGGGCAACGCCCTGATGCGGCGCATCCACGCCCTGGGCGATTATTTTGTGAAACGCTCCCAGTGGATACTGGGCGGCGACGGCTGGGCCTATGATATCGGCTACGGCGGCCTGGATCATGTCCTGGCCCAGAACGAAGACGTCAATGTGCTGGTTTTTGATACGGAGGTCTATTCCAACACCGGCGGCCAGGCCTCAAAAGCCACGCCCCTGGGGGCCATTGCCCAGTTCGCCTCCGCCGGTAAAGCCTCTTCCAAAAAAGACCTGGGGCTGATGGCCATGTCCTACCGCTCCATTTACGTAGCCCAGGTGGCCCTGGCCGCCGATAAGGCCCAGACCCTGAAAGCCTTCATGGAAGCGGAAGCCTACCCCGGCCCCTCCATAATCATCGCCTACGCCCCCTGCATCAACCACGGCATACGCGGGGGCCTCACCAACAGCGCCGCCCAGGTCAAGGAAGCCGTTGAAGTGGGCTACTGGCCCCTGTTCCGCTACAACCCGCTGTTGTCAGCGGGCGGCGGCAATCCCTTCCGGCTTGATTCCAAAGCGCCGCAAGGCGATTTCGCCGCCCACCTGGCCAATGAAGTGCGCTACTCCGCCCTGCGCAAGCAGTTCCCCGAACGGGCCGACGCGCTTTTCGCCTCGGCTGAAAAAGCGGCCCTGGATCGTTACGCGGTGTATGCCAATTTGGCGAACACGGTGAAATGACTACGCGCGGCAAGAAGGTTTGAATGTAAATCGTTGTTCATAGAGCCCCGAAACCCTTGGGAGAACGGCTATAGTGAATCTTTCAACTGTTGACGGCAAGAAGGAGGCAGAGGTATACTATAATCCGTTCTCACAGGTCTTTAGCTGCAGACGGCCAGCCCCGGAGCCATTTGATTTATGGCGGCATAACCGGGGCGCATGGAAGTATTTTCGTGTATCCAGAAAGGGCTTTCACCATGCCCGCCAAATCGGCCGCTCAACGGCCAGTACGATATGTCACATATCTTTTGACCGAGGTGGGGCGTATCTGTCTGGCCGAGCGGGAGGGGGCCATCTGCGACCTCTTCTTGAGCGCCGACGTCACCCTGGCGGAAGCTGTGGAGCGGCCAACGCGCCTCTTGACCAAGGCCTCCCGGCAGGTGAGGGAATACTTCGCTGGCCGGCGGCAAGTCTTTGACCTGCCGATAATCCTGGACGGCACCGACTTTGAGCGGGCGGTATGGGCGGCGGTGCGGGCCATACCGTATGGCTACACGGCCAGCTACAGCCATATCGCCGAAGCGGCGGGCCGTCCCCGCGCGGCCAGGGCTGTGGGCGCGGCTGTGCGGCGGGGGCGGATTTCCCTGATAATTCCCTTTCACAGAGTGATCCGCAGTGACGGTTCCGTGGCTGGCGGCCCGTGCGGCGAACTTCGCCAGCGCCTTTTGGATTTGGAAGAGCGCTGGATGGCCCGCTAGGTTCATAGAAAATATTTGTTATGATATAACATCACTGATGCCAGCGTTTTTATTTTTGTTGCAATGAATACTCTTTCGGGCCTCGAAGCAGAGACAAAAAAGCTGAATTATCATAAAATATCAAGATGTTAACTATTAAATTGCCCCCCCATTAAAGAGGCCCGTCAAAGTCTGCAAAGCTTTGACGGGCTTTGGTTTTTGCTGTTTTGATAGTTCTGGTCAGTTCAATCCCTGCCATTGACATCCGGCTTCTTTGTTGGTATCCAGTCTTTTTTGAAAGGAGTATTCCCAGCGTAAACTGACTAAAGACTGTGAAGGCATCATCAAGATTGTGCAGCAGTTTCGGAGAAGCAATCAATGATTATGAAGTTCCGAATTGGATAAACCATGGCTTAGTTTTTGACCTTCACTACTGATGATGGTCATTTTTGGCTGCTGCTCAATCCAGGCTGATAATCAAATTTTGCCGCCGTAGGCAAGCTGTGGTATGATGTAAAAATTATTCTGCGTCAAATTAGGCGGTATATTCATGGCCACGGTCATAGACAATATCAGCGCTCTGTTGGGCGACGATCTGAAAGGGGTTTTGCCTGGGAGCCGATTGAAAATTGCGGCATCCTGCTTTTCCATTTATGCCTGGGAAGCCTTGAAAGATGAGTTGGGCAAGGTGAAATCGCTGGAGTTTATTTTTACAGCCCCTACTTTTACTCCGGCGGCTGAAGACGGCGCCAGCCCCAAGGAACACCGCGAATTTTTTATCCCCAAGGCGGGGCGTGAACGCCGTTTGTATGGCTCGGAATTTGAAATACGGCTTCGCAACCGGCTGAC
>JAITVE010000325.1 GCA_031285975.1 Candidatus Adiutrix sp.
CCGCCGCCGCGCCGGAGCGCTTTTCTATTGCAAGGTAATCTGCATGAAATGAAAAGCGCCCGGATGTTTACGCATTTTGCAATTTACTAAAGGCAGGTAAATTGCAAAATACTCTAGGCCGCCGCAACGTGGCGGCCCGGGCGGGAGTAACCCGCACCCCGCGTATAAAATATGAACCGCCGCCGCTTTTTACAACTGGCCGGGCTCTCCGTCCTGGCCGCCGGAACGTGGGCCGCGCCGTGGCCCGGTCGTCCCAAAGTTCCCGCCCGCGCGACGGCCACCACCTGCCCGCCGACGGACGAGCGCGGCCTGCGGCTGATAGCCGTGGGCGATATCATGGCGCACCTGCCTGTCACCCAGTCCGCCCGCCAGCCGGACGGCAGCTACGATTTCCGCCCCCACCTCAAATATGTCCGCCCCATTTTTCAGGATTACGACCTGGCGCTGGGCAACCTGGAAACGCCCCTGGCCGGGGGCGCGCCCAGCGGCTACCCCATGTTCAACGCCCCGGACGACCTGGCTGACAGCCTGAAATGGGCGGGCTTTTCGGCCCTGACCCTGGCCAACAACCACTCGCTCGACCGGGGCTGGCCGGGCCTGGCCCGCACCGCCGAGCAGGTGCGGGCGCGCGGCTTCCACTATGTGGGGGCCTATCTCAGCGCCGCCGACCGGGCCGAGCCGCGCCTGGTTTCCGCCGGGGGGGTGCGGGCGGGCCTCCTGGGCTACACCTACGGGGTGAACGGGCCCCTCAGCTATCCGGGCGGGGAGACTTGGCGGCTCAACGTGATTGACCGGGAGCTCATCCTGGCCGATATGGCGGCCCTGAAAGGCGCGGGCGCGGATTTTATTGTCATCAACCTCCATTTTGGCCACGAATACCACCGCACGCCCCACAAAACGCAAATCGCCCTGGTGGAGGCCCTGTTCCAGGGCGGGGCCGATTTGATTATCGGGCACCACCCGCATGTGGTGCAGCCGGGCATTTTGCGCCCGGGGCCGGAAGGCGGGGGCGCGGTGTTCAGCCTGGGCAATTTTTTGAGCAACCAGCGCGACCGCTACACCGACCAGGGCCTCATGGTGGGCGCGACCCTGGGTTTCGACCGCCTGGGCCGCAAAACCCTGGGGACGATAACCCTCCGCCAGACCCGCTGCCTGCGGCGCGTCATCAACGGCCGCCCCACCTACCGGGTGCTGCCGGTGCACGAAGCCCTGGCCAATCCCCCGGCTTACGCCCTCACCGAAGCCGAAGCCGCCGTTCTGTCCCGCGACCGGCTGGCTATGTCCAAGCACTTGGTTGATTATTGACGCGGCGGCGGGTATGGAATTGCGGCCCGGCCTGTGCTATAAAAAGATTTGCGGTCTGAAAGGGGACGCGGCGGAATGGGGAATGTGGGGATGCTGGGGCTGGCCGTCTTTGCGGGCGGCGGCGTGGGGGCGGTGCTCAGGTGGCTTTTGAGCATGAAGCTGAATTCCGGCGACGCGGCTTTCCAGCTCGGCACGCTGGCGGCCAATCTTTCCGGCGCGTTTGTCATTGGCCTGGCCATCGCTTTTTTTCGCGCCCGGCTCGACTGGGGGCCGGAACTGCGCCTGTTTTGCGTGACCGGGCTGTTGGGCGGGCTGACCACCTTTTCCAGTTTTTCTATGGAAGTGGTGGCCCTGCTTGAAAAAAATCATCTGGGGGCCGCTTTGGCCGCCATCGGGGCCAACCTCGGCGGCTCGTTGCTGCTGACGGCCCTGGGCCTGGCGGTCGGCGGATATGCGGTGAAATAAGGCGGTTGCCGTTTTGTGAAAGAGGGGTGGCTCATGCGGTTTTCTATAATGACGGTGGGGCTGGTGGTTGCGCTCCTGGTTTTGGGCGTGCCGTTTTCCGCTTCGGCGGCTGAGAAAGAGGCGGTCTTTCGGGCAGGTTCCAAGCCGTCCGCCAAAAACGTCGTGATTCGCTCCGAATCCCGGCCGCCCCAGGATAAGCCCCGAGGCTCCGTCTCCCTCGGCAGGCCCGGCCGCCCGAACTATGATTTTGACAAGCCCGGCCGCAATCGTCCGGGCCGTCCCGACCGCGACCGCGATCGTGACCGTTATGATGGCCGTGACCGGGACAGGGATCGGTATGATGGCCGCGACCGTGACCGGAACCGTGACAGATACGGCGACCGTGACCGCCGCCCCGGCTGGGACAACCGACCCGGCCGCTATGACGGCCGCGACCTGAGTCGGGGGGCCAACTGCTATCCCTACTGTTACGGCGGCGTCTGGCCGTGGGGCGGTGACGGGAATGATGATGATGACGACGAGGAACGCCGCCTCCTGGGGGCCGCTCCCCCGGCGGAGCCCGAACGGGGCTTTCAGGGCGGGGGGACTTTTGAGCGTTTTGACGACCCCCGCCTCAACCCGCCGGACGCGGCGAACTACCCCCCCGCCCTCGGCGGCGGGCCGGACGTCCCGCCCCAGCCCGCAGTGGATCAGTATCAGATGATGATGAAGGCTTG
>JAITVE010000354.1 GCA_031285975.1 Candidatus Adiutrix sp.
ACATAACCAGAGTGATGGCCGCGGTGGTGGTGGTTTTACCGTGGTCGATGTGACCAATGGTGCCAACGTTCACGTGGGTCTTGGTGCGGTCAAATTTCTTCTTGGCCATTTTCGCCTCCACTGCCCTTCTTTAAAATAACGGGCGCTTGTTATATACGGCACGAAGCCGTGGGCATTTTTAATCTATGTCGCTAGCAACCGAAATATTGGTCGCGTGAACTATTTGTGCTCGGCGGCCTTTTTGGCTTCGCGGGCGGCCACCACTTCAGCGGCCACGCTTTCCGGCATGGGCTGGTAGCGGCCAAACTGCATGGTGAAAGTGGCCCGGCCCTGAGTGCGGGAGCGCAGTTCGGTGGAATAGCCGAACATGGTGGACAGGGGCACTTCCGCCTTGATGATCTGGAAGCCGCTCTTGGCCTCCATGCCGGTCACCCGGCCGCGGCGGGAGGAAATGTCGCCCATCACGTCGCCGACGTAATCTTCGGGGGTGACCACTTCCATGTCCATAATGGGTTCCAGCAAAATCGGCTTGGCCTGGCGCATACCGTCCTTAAAGCCAATGGAACCGGCGATGCTGAAAGCCATTTCCGAAGAGTCAACATCGTGGTAGGAGCCGTCAAACAGGGTGACCTTGAGGTCGGTGACCGGGAAACCGGCCTTCACGCCGCCTTTGCGGGCCGCTTCCAGAGCGCCCTCGCCGACCGCGTTGTGATATTCCTTGGGCACGGTGCCGCCCACCACAGCCGTTTCGTAAACCAGGCCGGAACCGGGTTCCAGCGGCTCCAGGCGCAGCCAGACGTGGCCGTACTGGCCGCGGCCGCCGCTCTGGCGCACGTGCTTGCCTTCGACTTCCACGGTCTTGGTGATGGTTTCGCGGTAAGCCACCTGGGGCGCGCCCATGTTGGCCTGAACCTTGAACTCGCGGGTCAGCCGGTCAACAATGATCTCCAGGTGGAGCTCGCCCATGCCGGAGATAATGGTTTCGCCGGTTTCCTCATCAGTCCGCACGCGGAAAGAGGGGTCTTCGGAGGAGAGCTTGGCCAAGGCCACGCCCAGCTTTTCCTGCTCGTCCTTGCTGGCCGGGGTCAGGGCGATGTGGATAACCGGCTCGGGGATGTGCAGTTTTTCCAGGATGACCGGCTTGGCCTCGTCGCAGAGGGTGTCGCCAGTGGTGGAATTGCGCAGGCCCACGGCGGCCACAATGTCGCCAGCCTCGGCCTCTTTAATTTCCTCACGCTTGTTGGCGTGCATTTTCAGCAAACGGCCAATCTTTTCCCGGGTCTCGCGGCTGGAGTTGTAGACCTGGTCGCCGCTTTTCAGCGTGCCGGAATACACCCGCAGAAAGGTCAGGTGGCCCACATAGGGGTCGGTCATCAGCTTGAAAGCCAGGGCCGAGAAAGGGGCGTTATCATCAGACGGGCGCTCTTCCAGATCGCCTTTGGGGTTGGTGCCGGTCACCGCCGCGATATCCACCGGCGAAGGCAAGAGGTCCACCACGCCGTCCAAAAGGGGCTGAACGCCTTTGTTCTTGAAGGCCGAGCCCAAAAACACGGGGACGATTTTCAGGCTGATGGTACCGGCCCGCAGAACTTCCCGCAGCTTGGCCGCCGAAACATCCTGGCCTTCCAGGAAAGCCTCGATAAGGGAATCGTCCACATCGGCCAAGGCCTCAATCAGGGCGGAGCGCCCTTCCTGGGCCTCGTCCATCAGGTTGGCCGGAATATCTTTCACCTCAAAGGCCGTGGGGTCTTTGGGATTTTTGGAATAGTACAGGGCCTTCATTTCCACGAGATCGATGAGGCCTTCAAACTGGTCTTCGGTGCCGATGGGCAACTGCACCAGGGCCGGGTTGGCCGAGAGGCGGTCGCGCATTTCCTGAATGCAGCGGACGTGATTCGCGCCGACGCGATCCATCTTATTGATGAAGGCGATGCGGGGCACGCCGTAGCGGTCGGCCTGGCGCCACACGGTTTCAGACTGCGGCTGGCAGCCGCCCACCGCGCAGAAAACCGCCACCACGCCGTCGAGCACACGAAGGCTGCGCTCGACTTCAACAGTGAAGTCCACGTGGCCGGGGGTGTCGATAAGGTTGATGCGGTGCTTACGCCAGAAGCAGGTGGTGGCGGCGGAAGTGATGGTGATGCCGCGTTCCTGTTCCTGCTCCATCCAGTCCATGGTGGCCTGGCCGTCGTGGGTTTCGCCGATTTTCTGGGACACGCCGGTATAGAACAAAATCCGCTCGGAAGTCGTGGTTTTGCCGGCGTCGATATGGGCAATGATGCCGATGTTGCGAGTCTGCGCTATGGGTACTTGACGAGCCAAGAGAAAATCCTTCAGCGGCGGAATGAGCCGCCCATATAGTTGCGCCGACTGTTCAGCGAACGCGGCGAGTGCGCGCCGGGGTCGCCCCCGGCGCAAAAAGACTACCAGCGATAGTGGGCGAAAGCCTTATTGGCTTCGGCCATGCGGTGGGTGTCCTCACGTTTTTTCACGGAGGCCCCGCGGCCCTGGGCGGCATCCATCAGTTCGCCGGCCAGCTTGGCCTGCATACCTTTTTCGCCGCGACTCTGGGCATAGTTAATCAGCCAGCGAATGGAGAGGGCGTTGCGGCGGTCGGCCCGGATTTCCACGGGCACCTGGTAGGTGGAACCGCCCACGCGGCGGCTCTTGACTTCCACGGCGGGCTTGGCCTGCTCCAAGGCTTTTTCGAAAACCTTGAGAGGATCGTCCTTGGTGCGCTCGGCAATGATGTCGATGGCCCCGTAGAAAATGTGCTCGGCCGTGCTCTTTTTGCCTTTGCGCAAAAGATTGTTGATGAAACGGGCCACCAATTTGCTGCCGTACTTGGGATCGGGACTGATCTCCCGCTTGGAAACCTCTCTACGCCTGGGCATATTCAACCTTCCCTATCGTCACAATTCGTAAAATATCGCCAAGGGCTTTCGCCCCGTTGTCTCGCGCTCAACAGCCCTTATTTCGGGCGTTTGGCCCCGTATTTACTGCGGCCGTTGCGGCGCTTCTGCACGCCGATAGCGTCCAGGGTGCCGCGAATGATGTGGTAGCGCACGCCGGGCAAGTCCTTGACGCGGCCGCCGCGGATCATAACCACGGAGTGTTCCTGCAAATTGTGCCCTTCGCCGGGGATATAAGCGGTCACCTCCATGCTGTTGGACAGGCGCACGCGGGCCACTTTACGCAAAGCCGAGTTGGGCTTTTTGGGGGTGGCGGTGTAAACCCTGATGCAGACGCCGCGCTTCTGGGGGCAGGCCTTGAGGGCCGGCACGGTGTTTTTCTTGATCTGGGCCTCGCGGCCTTTGCGAATCAACTGATTGATAGTCGGCATGTTTTCAACCTTTTATCCTGAGCCTTACGCGGCCTGGGTGTCGTCTGCCCCGCAGGGCCTGGCCGGACACAAATAATTCCTTCGCCGAGCCTTAGGACCTTTCTTTGAAATGAACCCCGTCAGTCGCTGTGCAACCAACAAAAAAGCCGCGAAGGCTCATATGGGGTTCCCGGAAAGGTGCACCCGGGAAGGGGCTTGTGGCGACGATGGTTCCAAGTTCGGTAAAACCTACTCAGATGCTTGGGCCATCGACATGGTTTAAGGGTTGTACCAAAAATATCTCCCGCTGTCAAGACTTTTTTGCGAGCGCCGTTGAAAAGAATTTTAGAGGCGGCTTCGCGGCGAAATTAGTATGGGGCTCTGTCCCATACTTCATCTTCATCTTCGCCGCGCAGCCTCACTCACATATTCGGCTCGGGCTGGTCGGCCAGCAGCAGGTTCGGATCAATGCGGCGTTCTGAAATTGCTTTTGTCAGCCGGGCGGCTTTGTCGGGGTTGACGAAGGCGAGGATCTGCCCCGCGTTGCGGCCGGGCATGGCGGAGAGGATGGAGACGGCCACGTCGTCGTCAAGGCTATCGACGAGGGCTCCGGCCTGTTCGGGCTTCATGCCTTTGTAGGCAATGACGAGGTGCTCGATGCGGGCGTCTTTTTGCTGCTCTTCTTCGACCTTCTGCTGCTCACGGAGGGCTTTCATCTCGGAGAGGATGGCTTCGTTGCGCTTGACCATCGACTCCATTTCACTGCGGGAGGCTTCGGAGGCGGCCAACTGGCGGTTGAGCTCGTTTTCCAGGGAGCTGAGGGCCTCTTCTTTGGTGGCCAGCATGGATTCTTTGCGGGCGAGATCCTGCTCACGGGCGCGGACGGAGGAACTGGCGGCGGGCTGGCTGGGCGGCAGGGGGGCCGCGCTATTATTATTGGAGACGGCGGCGGGGGAGGCGGCCGGTTCCGGGAACTGGACGGAGGGCGTCAAAAGATCGTCACTGCCGGGGGGCAGGGGAATGGCGGAGGGGTTCTGGGCCGCTTCGGGGGAGGCGGACTGCCCCAGCACCATGAAGGCTCCGGCGGAAACGGCTGAAACCGAGGAGGCTGGGAGCGCGGCGGCCTGGGCCACAGCCGGGGAGACGGCTCCGGCGGCGGCCGCCAAATAATTGTCCATCCGCGAGGCCGGGGCGGCGGGTTCAACAGGCGCGGCGATGGGCTCGGCGGTGGGGTCAAGGGCCAGGGCTACGGCGGTGACGGCGCTGTCGGCCACACCGGCCACGGGGGTGGGGCTTTCGTCGGGGCTCGACAGGACATAGTAGGCCCCGGCGGCTATTTTCACCACCAGCAGAAAGAGCACCAGTTCTATGAGGGGCCAGCCGCGCTTTTTCTGCGCTTTTGCCGGTTTGGGGGCAGCTGGGCGCGGCGCGGCGGCAGGCTTGGCCGGGCGGGCGGCGGTGGGGCGCGGGGGCGCGGTGCGGCGGGGCTGGGAGGCGGTGGCGTTTTTTCCGGTCATAGTGGGCCTCGTTATCGGGAGAGCGCGTCGTTCGCTTCGTTGCGGTCGCGGCGGGCTTTGGCCAGGGCGGCCATTTCTTCCAAAGTGTTCTGTTCCATATACATCTGCTCGGCCGTGAACTCGGCTTTTTTCTTGTCTTTCAGCTTCTCCATGATTTTACGGTCAATGGAGGCTTTGGTCAAGGCGGCCCGTTCTTTGGCTTCCTCGCGGCGGCTGAGGCGCAGGAATTCGTTCAGCTTGGCGATATCTTTGACCATTTTTTGGTCATATTCTTTATAGAGGGTCAACAGGGGAATGGTGATCTCCCCGGCCTTGATTTTTTCTTCCAGTTCAAGCACCAGGCGGGCTTTTTTCTCAGTCAGTTCGCCGATTTCCCGTTCCAGCTCTTTGATGCTGGCCAGGCGCTTGGCCAGGCGGGACATGGCTTCCTCTTCCTTGCGCTGGCGGAGTTTTATGAGGAAATCGAGTTTGAATTTGAAACCGGCCATGCCCTGCCCTTCTGCTCTATGGTAATTCATCCGGCGGGCCACGGCAAGGGTTTTTCCCGGCGCACGCCCGTTGAAGGGGTAGAGAAGCAAGAAGCGCACCAAAAAACACAGCGTCCCGCAGGACGCTGATGGGCGCGGCGGCATGAACGCGGCTTTTATTGAAAAAATGGTTTCAAAGCATCAAATATAGCCTGTTCGTCAGGGTCGGCGCTGCGGAGGCTTTGCATCATGGGGACGATTTGCGCGCCTGGCCGATCGCCGCCTTCCATAACGGCAACCATGCGCTGGCCTTTGACCATGACCAGGCAGCGCGGCTGTCCCGAGGCGCCCTCAA
>JAITVE010000018.1 GCA_031285975.1 Candidatus Adiutrix sp.
CGGCCGCTCGCGGAGGGGCGGCATCCTGAGGCAGATGACGTTCAGGCGATACAACAACTCTTCCCGACACTGCCCGGCGGCAATTTCCTCCGACAAATTCTTGTTCGTGGCCGCCACCACCCGCAAATCAACCTTGCGCGACGAAAGTTCCCCCACCCGCCGCACTTCCTCTTCCTGCAGCACCCGCAAAAGCTTGACCTGCATTTCCAGCGGCAGTTCGGCCACTTCGTCCAAAAAAAGCGTGCCGCCGTCCGATTCCGCTATCAAGCCCTTTTTGGCCTGGTCGGCCCCGGTGAAGGCGCCTTTGACGTGGCCGAAAAATTCGCTTTCCATGAGGTTGGGCGGGATGGCCCCGCAGTTGACCGGCACGAAGGGCCGTTCCCGGCGGGGGCCGTTCTGGTGGATGGAGCGGGCGGCCAACTCTTTGCCGGTGCCGCTTTCCCCGGTTATCAGCACCGTGGCGCGGGTCTCGGCCACTTTGGCGATGAGCTCGAAAACCTTTTGCATGGCCGGGCTCTGGCCCAGGAAAACCGAGAGGTCGAAACGCTCTTTAATCTGCTTTTTCAAGAGGCGGTTTTCGTCCAGCAGGCGGCCGCGCTCCAGGGCTTTTTCCAGAATCAGGACTATCTCGTCCTCTTTGAAAGGCTTGGCCACATAGTCGTAGGCCCCGGCCTTCATGGCCTGGATGGCCGTGTCCACCGAGGCGAAGGCCGTGACCATCACCACCACCAGTTCGGGGTAATCGGCCTTGACGCGGGCCAGAAGCTCCAGGCCGTCCAGGCCCGGCATTTTCATGTCGGTGAAAACCGCGTCAAAACTCTCCTTGCCGATGATAGACAAGGCCTCCTCGCCGGAGGCCGCCGTGCGGCAGTGGTAGCCGTGCTTGCCGAGCATGATGGACATAATCTTGCGGATATGTTCCTCATCATCGACAATAAGTATATTTGGCGGCTGGCTGGTCATTTTCCACTCCGGCGAACAGAACAATACTTACGGGGCTTCAGCGGCCGAGACCGGGCTTTGTGTTGGCTCAAGGTGACTGGGTATCCTGCTCCGGCGCTTCCGGCAGGCTGATGGTGAAGGCCGCTCCCCGGCCTTCCCTGGAATTGACGCTGATGCGGCCCTGATAGCTGTCCACCAGCCGCTGGCAGATGGAGAGCCCCAGGCCGGTGCCCTGGCCGGTGGTTTTGGTGGTGAAAAAGGGGTCGAACAGGCGGTCAATAAGTTTGGCGGGGATGCCCGGCCCGTTGTCGGTGAAGGTGATGTGCACCCAGCCCGCGCTTTTCCGCAGGGCCACTTTGAAGCTGTTTTCCTGCGGCTCGGCAGCGGTTTTGCGCCGCTTGGGCGGCGCGGCCTGGCCGGGTTCCGGCGGCGCGGCGCCCTCGCCGGTCATGGCCTGGGCCGCGTTCATGGCAATGATGATGGTGATCTGGGCCAGGTGGTCGCGGTCCATGGCCACCAGGTGGGGGCGGTGGGCTTCGTCCAGTTCAAACTCCACCGCAATGCCCCGGAACACCCGCTGGGACTTGACCATGCTCATGGTGCGCGGCAGGGCCTCGCCGAGGTCAAAGAGTTCCGACATGCCCTGGGAGGGGCGCGAGTAGTCCAGCAGTTCCCGCAAAATTTTCTGGATGCGCCCGGTCTGGTTGACGATGGCCTCCAGATATTCCCGCTGCTCGGTTTCAGAGGTGACCCCGGCTTCCAAAATCTGGGCGTAGCCGGAAATGGCGGAGAGGGGATTGCCGACCTCGTGGGCCACCCCGGCGGCGAGCAAACCGATGGAGGCCAGCTTTTCCGAATGAATCAACTGCCGCTCCAGGTATTTGCGGTCGGTCATGTCGCTGGCCAGCACCATCCAGGAGGCCGAGGTTTCGCCGAAATCGCCGCCCGGCGCGGGCCAGCGCGGCACGCCCGCGGCCCGGCCGCTCTCGTCGTCGCCCACCCGCGAGGTGGAGAGGATCAAGTCGCGCCGCTCACCGGCGGCGTTCATCAGCGTTGCTTCAAAAATTTCGTCAGCCGGGGGGGGCGTGCCGGGGGCCCAGCCGCGAATGCGCTCCGGGTCGGCCAGAAAACCGCGAAACTCCTTGCCCATCATCTCGTCCAGCGTCCAGCCCCACTGGGCGGCCTTGCGGTTGGCATAGGTTATCACTCCCTCGTGGTTGAGGGTGAAAATGGCGTCGTTGGCCGATTCAAAAAGCCGCTGCAAATAGCTGGAAACCTGGCGGGCCCGGCTCTCCGATTCCATGAGCCGCAGGTTGACCCGGCTGAGGTCGTCGAACAGCAAAACGTTGGACAGGGCCGACCCGGCCTGGTCGCTCATAATGGCCAGCATCCGCTCGTCTTCCGGGGAAAAGGGCCGCCCGGCCGGGCGGGACAGCGCCAGCAAACCCAAAAGCTTCTGCCGCACCGTCAGCGGCAGGAAGACCAGGGCCCGCTCCGAATCGTCGGGCCGCCCCAGGGGGTCATATTCCGGGGCCGCGCTCAGAATGGCCAGGGGCGCGATGAAGCTGTCCGCCGGGGCCAGTTCGCCCAGCGTGCTCAGAGACCAGGGGATGGCCCGGTTGGGTTCGAAAAAGGAAAAAATTTCGTGGTCGGCCCAGTAGGCGGCCCGGATGAAAAGCTGGTCGCCGCTGCGCTTTTCCTGGGTCAGCATCAGGGCCAGGCGGTCTACCGAAACCTCGTGGGCCACGGTGGCCAAGAGGGAACGCGACAGGCCTTCCAGGCCGCCCGTGGCCCTGAGCGCGTCCCCCATGCGCCGCACCAGGGACAGTTCTTCCAGCTTCTGGTCGTACTGCTCGTAAATTTCGGTCAGCGTGCTTTTGTAAATATCCAGCTTGGCTTCCAACTCCTTGAGCTTGGAAAATTCCGGGGATATCTGCTGATCACGCTCTTCCGCCATTGGGTGTCCTTCTAAAAGTACTCATGCAGAATAATGGTTTCTTCGCGGTCGGGGCCCACGGAGACCAGGCCCAGGGGCGCGCCGCACAGTTCGCTTAAGCGATCCAGATAGCGGCGGGCGGCCGCGGGGAGGTCTTCCAGTTTGCGGGCCTTGGAAAGGTCGCCGTCAAAGCCCGGCCAGCTTTCGTAGACCGGCTGGCAGCGCTCCATGTCGCGCACGTCAGCCGGAATCCAGTCGATTTTTTCGCCGCCCAAAAGGTAATGGGTGGCGATTTTCAGTTCCGGCAGGCCCGCCAGCACGTCCAGCTTGGTCACGGCCAAGTGATCCACCCCGCAGAGTTCCACCGAGGTGCGGACGATCACCGCGTCCAGCCAGCCGCAGCGGCGGGGGCGGCCCGTGGTGGTGCCGAACTCGGCCCCCTTGCTCCGCAAATGGTCGCCGGTTGCGTCATGCAGTTCGGTGGGGAAGGGCCCGGCGCCCACCCGCGTGGAATAGCACTTCACCAGGGCCAGCACCCCGCCGATTTGCTGGGGGGCCATGCCCGCGCCCACGGTGACCGACCCGGCCACGGGGTTGGAACTGGTGACGAAAGGGTAGCTGCCGTGGTCAAGGTCGAGATGCACGCCCTGCGCGCCTTCGAACAGAATTTTGTCGTCGCGCTCCAGGGCCTGATGCAGCCGCCGCCGGGTGTCGCCCAAATAGGGCCCCAGGCGCTCGGCCCAAAGGCGGCTCTGGGCCGTCAAATCCTCCGCCGACAAGGCCGGGGCCCCGTAAAGGCCGGTGAGCAGGTGATTTTTCTCAATCAGGGCGTGGGCGGCCTTTTCGCGGAAGGCCGCCGGGTTGCGCAGGTCGCCCATGCGCAGGCCCACGCGGGCGGCTTTGTCCTCATAGGCGGGGCCGATGCCGCGCCCGGTGGTACCGATTTTATCAGCGCCCTTGCGGCTTTCGCGGGCCTGATCCAAGGCCTTGTGGTAGGGCATAATGACGTGGGCTTTTTCGCTGATGGTCAGATTTTCCGGCGAAATTTTTACGCCCCGGCCCATCAGTTCGTCCATTTCTTCCAGCAGCACTTCCGGGTCGATGACCACCCCCCCGGCGATGAGCCCGCTTTTGCCGGGGTGGAGAATGCCCGACGGCACCAGGTGCAGGGCGTATTTTTCCCCGCCGACCACCAGCGTGTGCCCGGCGTTGTTCCCGCCCTGAAAGCGCACCACCATATTGGCTTTCTCGGTCAAAATGTCAACGACTTTGCCTTTGCCTTCATCGCCCCACTGGGCCCCCACGATAACCACATTGCGCATTATGTACATCCCTGGTGATAGTCAGAATAATTCAAAAAACGGCCATAAAACATCATTTTAAGTATAGCATGTTTCCGCCGTAAAACCAACTGCCGGTTGAAGCGTGTGCCCAACCGCCGCATTTAGAGCATTTTGCAATTTACCTGCCTTTAGTAAATTGCAAAATACGTAAACATCTGGGCGCTTTTCATTTCATGCAGACTACCTTGCAATAGAAAAGCGCTCTAGCGCGTCGTTGCCATGGCACATCCTTGCTGATCAAGGGCTTGCACTGCGGCTTGCACCGGGGGATTTTTGCGGGTATATTTGTGAAAACTCCGCTGTTCCCAGCGTTTCTCCAAGGTGAAAAATGACCGAGACCGGCCCGCCGACCTATCTGTCCCCCGCCCCCAACGGCGGTTTATATTGGGGGCCGCTGGTTGAGGGGCGGCTGGTGCAGCGCTACAAACGGTTTCTGGCCGATGTGGAACTGGCCGATGGGCGGCTGGTCACGGCCCACACGGCCAACACCGGGCGGATGCTGGGCTGCTCCGAGCCGGGCCGCCCGGTTTGGCTTTCGGTGCATGACCGGCCCGGCCGCAAGTATCCCCTGTCGCTGGAAATGATAGCCATGCCCACGGCCCTGGTGGGCGTGAACACCATGGTTCCCAACCGCCTGGTGGCCCGGGCCTTTGCCGAAGGCGTTGTGGACGCTCTCGGCGGCCCCGTAAAAGTAGAAACCGAAGTGGCGGTCGGCCACAGCCGCCTGGATTTGCGCCTGACCACCGCCGATAACGCCGTCATCATGGTCGAAGTCAAAAACTGCACCCTGGCCGAAGACGGCGCCGCCTACTTCCCCGACGCGGTCACCGCCCGGGGAGCCAAGCACCTGGACGAGCTGGCCGCCCTGGCCGCAAGCGGCGCCCGGGCCGTGATTTTCATTCTGGTGCAGCGCGCCGACGCGGATCGCTTCAGCCCCGCCGACCACCTCGACCCCGAATGGGGCCGCC
This sequence comes from Candidatus Adiutrix sp., assembly GCA_031285975.1. Classification (GTDB taxonomy): domain Bacteria; phylum Desulfobacterota; class Desulfarculia; order Adiutricales; family Adiutricaceae; genus Adiutrix. Next base: position 5,190 of record JAITVE010000018.1, read on the forward strand.
GCCTCCGCGCGGCCCTCCAGGCCGGAGTGGAAATCTGGCCCTACCGCGCCGACCTGAGCCTCACCCAGATAACCCTCGGCCCGCGCCTGCCGGTGGTTATTCCCTGAATGGCCCCGGCAAAAAGTCTTGACATCAGCTCGGGATTTCATTATATTGGCAAAACATTGCTGGGGAATCGTCTAAGGGTAGGACTGCAGTCTCTGGATCTGCCTGTCGGGGTTCGAATCCCTGTTCCCCAGCCAAAAATTTTGAGGGATATCCAACTGTTGACGCATGTGGGTATCCCTTTTTTTACAGCGCTTTGAAGAGCGGGAGGGCTGCCATGAAAAAGCTGGCGATGCTTTCGGTTTTCGTGATGGTCGCCGCGCTGGCGCTCTTGTTCGCCGGGTCAAGCCCGGCCCTGGCCGACGTCAGCGGCAATACCCAAAGCAAGATATTTCACAACGCGAGTTGCCGCTATTATGGCTGCAAGGCGTGCACCAGGATATTTGCAACCGCCGCAGAAGCAATCAAGGCGGGCTACCGCGCCTGTAAAAAATGCGGGGGATGACCCGCCGGGAACACCTCACGGCTGCCCTCTTGGCAGCCATTTTTTATCTCCACCGCCATTACCATAAGGATCTCCATGGCGTTGCCAACTTCCAGAAGCAATGACGCGGCGCGTATTTCGGCGTTGCTCCCCCGCCCTTTGTCATACGACGTTTAAGCATCAATGGCATCAAAAAAGATACCAGCAAGAAGGCTGAAATCCATCGGAAACAACGCATGGCCGCCATGAACTCCAAGTACGCTATGCGCTTATTACGCCATTCTCAGAATGTTTAAGTGTTCTTGCCCTTCGCCCCTTCTGTTTTTTCTGGACTAATCATGGCACAAAATGGTATACTATACTTTTATTAGTTATGGCGGAAGCTCGCGCCGCGCTGAAAGAGGTCGGGCCCCGGCGTTTCAGCGAATTACCCCTAGGAGAGCCGAATTATGTATTTGTCCTATGCTGCCCCGTGGCTGGGCTTAGTTGGTCTGGTGGTCGCGTATATGATATACGCCTATGTCAAGAAACAACCCAATGGCAATGCCGAAATCCAGAGCCTGGAAGGCATGATCCATGACGGCGCCATGGCCTTCCTGAAGCAGGAATACACCTACCTGGCCATCTTTATCGCCGTGGTGTTCTTCGCGCTCCTGTTGGGGCTGAACCATCAAACCGCTCTGGCCTTCCTCTCCGGCGCTATCTGTTCCATCGGCGCCGGATATTTCGGCATGAGCGCCGCCACCAAGGGCAACTCCCGCACGGCGGCCGCCGCCAGCGAGCACGGCCAGGCCGCGGCTCTTCAGGTCTCCTTTTTCTCCGGCTCGGTGATGGGCATTTCCGTGGCCGCCCTGGGCCTTCTGGGCGTGGGCTTCTGGTTCTGCCTCTACGGGCTGGACGGCAGTGACCACACCGTGCAGTACATCAACGGCTTCGCCATGGGTTGCAGCTCCATCGCCCTCTTCGCCAGGGTCGGCGGCGGCATCTTCACCAAAGCCGCCGACGTGGGTTCCGACCTGGTGGGCAAAGTCGAAGCGGGCATCCCCGAGGACGACCCCCGCAACCCCGGCGTCATCGCCGATAACGTGGGCGACAACGTGGGCGACATCGCGGGCATGGGCGCCGACATCTTCGAGTCCTACTGCGGCGCCATCATCGCCTCCCTGTCCATCGCCGCCACCCTTTCCGTGGCCGACCTCGACGCCATGAACTGGGGCGGGCTGACGGAAATGCGCAAGGAAATTCTGCTCAGCATCCCCATACTCTACGTCATGGCCGGTATGCTGTCTTCTTTCATCGGCGTTTTTTCCATGACCAAGCTGAAAACCATGGCCCCGGACAAAGCCCTGCGCTACACCACCCTGTTGGCTGGCGGGCTCTTCATCGTCCTGTCCCTTTTGGTCACCCTGTTCCTGGGCGCGCCTTTGGGCGTTTTCCTGGCGGTGCTGTCCGGCTTGGTGGTGGGCACCATCATCGGGCTTTTGGCCGAATACTACACCTCTTCCAAGCCGGTTTTTGAAATCGCCCGCCAGTCCCAGACCGGCCCGGCTACGGTTATCATCTCGGGCCTGGCCATCGGCATGATGTCCACCATCCTGCCGGTTCTCGGCATCTGCGTGGCCACCTACATCGCCTACACCGCCGCCGGGATTTACGGCATCGGCATTTCGGCCGTGGGTATGCTGGCCACCGTCGGCGCGACCATGACCGTTGACGCGTACGGCCCCATCGCCGACAACGCGGGCGGCATGTCCGAAATGGGCGGCCTCGGGCCCGAGACCCGCAAGATCACCGACTCCCTCGACGCCTTGGGCAACACCACCGCCGCCATCGGCAAGGGCTTTGCCATCGGCTCCGCCGCTTTGACCGCCCTGGCCCTGTTTGTGGCCTACATCCAGGCTTCCGGCCTCACCTCCATCAACTTGACTGACCCCATCGTGGTGGTCGGCGTGTTCATCGGCGGCTGCATCCCCATGCTGGCCGCGGCCATGACCATGACCTCCGTGGGCAAAGCGGCCTACTCCATTGTTGAGGAAGTCCGCCGCCAGTTCCGCGAAATCCCGGGCCTGTTGGAAGGCAAACCCGGCGTTAAGCCCGACCCCAAAACCTGCGTGACCATTGCCACCACCGCCGCCCTCAAAGAGATGGTGGCCCCCGGCGTTATGGCCGTGCTGGCCCCGGTGGTCATTGCCCTGCTGCTTGGGCGCGAAGCCCTGGGCGGGGCCTTGCTCGGCTCCACAGTCATGGGCGTGTTCCTGGCCCTTTTTATGGCCAACTCCGGCGGCGCTTGGGATAACGCCAAAAAGCACATTGAAGCCGGGAACTACGGCGGCAAAGGCACCGATAACCACAAGGCCACCGTGGTTGGCGACACCGTCGGCGACCCCTTCAAAGATACTTCCGGCCCGGCTATGAACATTCTCATCAAGCTGATGACCATTGTGTCGCTGGTTATCGCCCCGATTATGTACGCCGCCAACTGGAACGGCCTCCTGCGCTAACCGCAGCGCCATAGCCAACACAGAGACAGCCGCGCAAGCGGCTTTCTTTATTGGTGGCTTCGCGGCGAAGATTCTGGAGTTAGTATGGGGCTCTGCCCCAAGCCCCGCTTAAGAGGGGCTGACGCGAGCCCCTCTTAAGAATCTCCGCGCGCCAGGGGCTGCGCGCCCCTGGACCTGCGTGTCGGTTAGCAAATTGATGCTACCGTGTAGCGGCGCCACAACTCGCCTGAACGGCTCAGACAAGTGGCGCCGCGATGCGGCGGGGGAAGAGGGCGCGGCTAGCAAATAATAGTAGTAGACCGCTGGTTTAACCACCGGCGATAAACGAAAAACGCCCCATGGGAATCTTGCCATTCCCATGGGGCACTAACCGTTGAGTCGAACAAACTCAGGGGGACTTGCCCGCCTGGCCGGGGGTACGCAAACACCCTCGGCCTTTTTTCTAGTATACCCATTTCCAGCCGGTTTTTCAAGCGCCTTTTAGCTTGTGAACAGGGGCAAGTTCATTCAAAAACCCAGCCCCGGCATTTTTGCAAATGCGGGGGCTGGGGTGTGGGTTGCGCTGCGGGGGCGGTTGTGCCGCCCTTTTTTGATGCCGGAATCCAAATCCGGCGTCTTGATGGATCACATTCGGAGCTGTTCGAGCCTTTTGAGGTTAGCCAGGGCTTGGGCCAGGATTTGGTAGGTTTGCTGAACCTGCTGTTTCCGGCGGGAGCCCAGGCCGATTAAGGCCGTTTCTTTCAGGCTGTCCAAAAGCTCTTCAAGGTGATTGAATTGACGGCTGGCGGCGGCGTTGCGCGCCTGCCAGGCGTCGGCCATCAAACGCTGGGTCTGGTTGAGGAGGGCCAGGCGCAGCGGCTCGTAAGCCGCGGCCTCATTCCCTGCGGTTACCCCGGGCCCCGAGTCTCTCGGGCGGGGCAGACGTTTGACGGCTTCCGTCAAGCGTCCCAGGGTTCCCCCCAAGCTTCCGGCCGCGTACCAGGCCGATAGCTCGTGTTCGAGAACCATTCCCATGTATTCCTCCATGAAATTTTAAGGGACTTTTGTAGCTTCCTTGCCTATGTTGGGTTCGGGCTCCTTTCTCTCGTGGACTATATGGCGTATAAGCCGTGCCGTAGCGTGCGTATCGCACTGGGCCGTGCTCGTGCCGTGCTGCCGTACCGTGCTGCCGTACCGTGCTGCCATCCCCTCGCGTGCCGTCATACCGGCGGAGGCCGGTATCCATTTCCAGTGAAGCTGCTTGTCGGCGCTAGCCATCTTCTCTGGAAGACGGGGCGCGTAGAAGCTGCTGGTCGGCCGATATCCATCTCCTCTGGAAATGGATTCCGGCTTTCGCCGGAATGACGGCG
>JAITVE010000027.1 GCA_031285975.1 Candidatus Adiutrix sp.
TCTGCCGTACCGTGAAAATTTCTCCGCCGCCGGTGGCTATTACAACACCGCTCTTCATGAACTCGGCCACTGGGCTTGTTCCAAACGCCGCTTAGGCTTTGAGGGCGGCACGTTCGGCAGTCCAGAGTACGCAAAGGAAGAACTCAGGGTGGAAATTTCGTCATGGATGATGTGCCAGGAACTGGGCCTGGATTTTGAGCCGGAAAGCAGTGCCGCATATGTCGGGCATTGGCAGCAATTCATACAGGATGACCCCTATGAACTCGTCCGCGCCTGCCGTGACGCTGAGAAAATCAAAAAATACGTTCTTGACCTGGAGCTTGGTCTGCAACAGGAAGAGCCCTTCACCTTTACGGATGTGTCCGAACCCTCCGCTCCGGCCCCGGAGGCCCAGGCGGCCATGAACTCAACAGATGCGGCTCCCGCGCCGCGACTGGCCGCTGAAGCCGTCTACCTGAAAGTCCCCTACAAGGAAAAGAACCAGGCCAAAGCCGTTGGAGCCAAGTGGGACGCCAAGGCCAAGCTCTGGATGGCCCCCGCCGGAACTGACCTGGCCAAGCTGGTGCAATGGCTTCCCGACCAGGCACCTGTCCCGGCTCCGCCCCTGAGCCCAGAAGTTGAATTTGCCGAGGTGTTGCGCGGCCTTGGTTTTAAGCTCGACGGTCTGCCGGTTATGGACGGCAAAATCATCCGCGTCCCCGTGGAAGGCGGCAAAGCGGGAGCCAGGGACGGGGCCTACCTGGCCCACGCTGACGGCGTTCCCAACGGCTGGGCCGTCAACCACAAAACCGGCCAACAGCTCAAGTGGGTGGCCAATGGCCACAGCCTCACCGATGAGCAGAGACTTGCCCTGCAAGCGCAAGCCGCCGAGCAGCAAGCGGAGCGGCAGAAGGAAATAGAAAAACGGCACGAAGAAGCCTGTGCCCGCATCTTCGCCAAACTGGCGCCCGACCATTGCCGCCAGGCAGATGACGACCATCCCTACCTGAAAGCCAAAGGCGTTAAAAACTATGGGCTCTTCCAGGATCAGGCCGGGAATTTGATGGCCGTCGGCATCGATCTCGACCGAAGCCATTTCCTGAACAATGTTCCCCAGGCCAAGGCCGCGCCCCGTTCGCCTGAGGAACTGACCCTGCATCATCATATCCAGACCTTGCAAACCATTACCCCGGAAGGCGAAAAACGCTTCGAACCCGGCAGCAAAAAATCCGGGGCCATGTTCCTGATCGGCGAACAAGCCTTGCGCCAAATGTATTTTGACCGAGAGTGGCCCAAGCCCCTGTTCCAGGCTTTGGAACCCAACAACATCCTTATCGCGGAAGGGTACGCCACTGCCGCCACCCTCCATCAGGCCACCGGCTTGCCGGTGGCCGCGGCCTTCGACGCCGGGAACCTCAAGCCCGTGGCCGAAGCCCTGCAACGCACATTCCCCGAGGCCTCCCTGACCATCTGTGCTGATCACGACCACGGCAACAAAATCAACGTCGGCCTGAACAAGGCCTATGAAGCGGCCAAGGGCGCGAACGCGGTCGTCATCTTCCCCCATTTCACTGACGAGGAAAAAGCCCGGGGCCTGACCGACTTCAACGACATGGCCCAGTCACGCGGGTTGAACGCCGTCACTGAACACGTTTTCTGCCGGGTCGGCCTTGGGCTGACCAAAACCGGCGAACAGGCCGCAGCCCCGTCGCTTTCACTATAACAACCCGCCGCGTGGCGGTAACTATATAGAGGTGTTTTTATGAATATTCATAGCATGGCTCTCTTGGAGCATGTCGAGCGCATGGCCGACGCTTTGGATCGTCAAAACGAAATGCTTGAACGGCAGGGCGTTCTTTTGGATGCTTTGACCCAGAGCGAACGACCGCAGACTTTCAGCAGCCGCGCTCCCCGGCACCTGTCTTTGTTCCTGGAAAGTCTGCCCAGCCGCAACTACAACCATCTGCGGCAGAAGATCATCCCCATCGACATGGCCGCCAAAATACTCGGCCTTTCGCCCGCGCAATTGCTCTGCCTGGAGCGTCATAAATTCATCAAGGGCGAGGCCGGCCGCTATGACGTGGTGAGCCTCCTGATGTGGCTGGACTCTGATTACAACCCGGATACGGAGGCGTACCATGCTCACTAAGGCTTGTTTTTCCAGTATCAACGGCGAATGGGCCACGCCCTGGGACTTTTTCAACCAGCAGTCCGAAAAATACGGCCCCTTTGACCTGGACGTCTGCGCCACTGACGACAACGCCAAGTGCTGGGACTATATCTCCCCGGAACAGGACAGCCTGCGCCAGCCCTGGCACGGCCTCTGCTGGATGAATCCTCCCTATGGCAGAGACTTGACCAAATGGATCATCAAAGCCTGGCGGGAAACCAGTATGCCCGGTCACGCCCGGCGGGTGGTCTGCTTGCTTCCAGCCCGCACCGATACCCGCTGGTGGCACGATTATGTTCAGAAATACGCGGCCCGGATCGAGTTCGTCCGGGGCCGCCTCAAGTTTGAAGGAGCTTCCAGCAGCGCCCCCTTCCCCTCAGCCATTGTCGTGTTCGAAAACTCGAACGCGTAAAAATATAGGAGTTCTCATGAATCTGCTCATTGTCGAATCACCCGGCAAGGTGAAAAAAATACAGGGATTTTTGGGCGGCGATTTCAAGGTCATGGCTAGCGTGGGCCATGTGCGCGATCTGCCCCAAAAGGAAATCGGCGTGGCCGCGCCCGATTTTACGCCCCAATACGCGCCCACCGAGCGGGGCAAGGAAGTCCTGGCCAAACTGACGGCGGCGGTCAAAGAGGCCGAAACGGTCTACCTGGCCACCGACCCCGACCGGGAAGGCGAGGCCATCGCCTGGCATTTGGCCGAAGCCTTGAAGCTGAAAGACCCGCTCAGGGTCACCTACACCGAGATTACCGAGGCGGCGGTCAAAAAGGCTTTGGAGCATCCCCGCAAAATCGACCTGAACCTGGTCAAGGCCCAGGAGGGGCGGCGCGTCCTTGACCGTTTGGTGGGCTATATGGTTTCTCCCGCCATTTCCAACGCTGTTGGGAATCAGCTTTCAGCCGGGCGGGCGCAGTCCCCGGCCCTGCGCCTGGTAGTAGAACGGGAAGCGGCTGTCAGGGATTTCAAAGTCACCGCCCACTTCGGCGTGGAACTGACTTTCGAGTCGGTGGATAACGTCAGCGGCGTCTGGACGGCACAGTTGAACCCGAAAAATTGGCTGGAAGACGGGCAGGAATTTTTCCAGGACAAAGACGGCGCCGAAGAAATCGCCGCCCTGCGCCGCCTGACCGTGACCGCCTATCAGGAATCCGAGGCCAAACAGGCCCCGCCCGCGCCCTTCACCACTTCCAGCTTGCAGCAAGCCGCATCCAACGCTTTGAAATTCAATCCTCAGCGGACTATGGAACTGGCCCAGCTTCTCTATCAATCGGGCCACATTACCTATATGCGGACGGAT
>JAITVE010000070.1 GCA_031285975.1 Candidatus Adiutrix sp.
TGTTGCATTTGAAAAGGTGGCGCGGCTTTGCAACCCGGTATGCCAAAAATGCAGCTTCATTTCTGGCAATTGCTCAAATACGTTGCATCGCTCTTTGGCTTGAAATCTATTGACGGCACACCTACAAAGAGCGACATCTGGTCGAATGCTTTTTTCAGAAAATAAAGTCATTTAGGCGCATTGCCACACGTTATGAAAAACTAGCCATTACTTTCAATTCTTGGCTGCTCATCGCTTCATGCTTGCTTTGGCTTAAATGATTTTTACGAAACAGCCCCTAGCCACCCCGCCCTGAAAATAATGCCTGGCACAACCCGCCCCGGAAGGTTCCGGGGCGGGATTTTTTTACCGGGTGAAAAAGTTAATATACTGATTTCATTATAAAAAAATATTGGCACGGTATCTGCTTTTAGTTCGGCGGATACGTAAAGGCTCCCGGGGCGGCAGAAATGGCCGAGGGGGTTTGAGGAGGTTGATATGTCCTTCAGCGCGATGTACATAGCTTCGACCGGGATGCAGGCCCTCGGCACCGGCATGGGCACCATCAGCAACAACCTGGCCAATGTCGAAACCAATGGCTACAAGACCATGCGCACCAATTATCAGGACTTGATATCGGAGTGCTACTTCTCCAGCGGCCATCATAATCAGGTCGGGCGCGGCTCCAGGGTGCAGAGCATTCAGTCCATGTTCACCCAGGGCTCTTTTAAGAACACCGGGGGGGACACCGACCTGGCCATTGCCGGGGACGGCTTTTTCAGCGTCCGGCACAGAACTTCCGATAATACTACCGATGAAATCCTGTACACCAGGGCCGGGGCCTACACCTTTGATAAAGAGGGCTTTTTGCAGGATCAGTCCGGCAATACCCTCCAGGGCTGGAAGATGTCCGTCCCGGCCGCCGCCGGGGGTACGCCCACGCGCATGGGCGACCCGGTGGACATCCAGGTAAACCAGCTGACCGTGCCCCCGGTGGCCACCACCTCCATCAAGCTGGCGGTGAACCTCAACGCGGGGGATAAGTCCGAATACTATTACCCGCCCACCCTGGGCGCTGAGGGCTGGGAGGGCAACGGCTTTGCCGGGGCCTGGAACGCCAAGAACACGCCCCCCATTTCCTCCGACAGCTATAGCCACAGCGAAGACTTAATTGTTTATGACGAGGCCGGGAACAAGCACAACCTGATGGTCTACTATCAGAAAAACCCGCACATGGAAAACGTCTGGGACTACATCGTCACCGGCGACCCCGATGAAGACGCGCGCAGCGCGGCGGGCGGCACCCTGGCGGATTCATCCTTTGCCGGGCTCATCCAAAAGGGCAAAATCACCTTCACCGGCGACGATGAAACCGCCGGGCACGGCGGGCTCATCAAGAGCCTTGAGGCCCAGAATTTGAACCTGGGCGGTCTGCGGCCCGCCTGGAACGATGCGCCCGTGCCCTCGGGCGGCGCCGGTTCGGCCATGAGCACGGCCACCATCGGCGGGCAATACACGGGGTTGCCGCAGTCCAGCGGCGGGCAGTACACGGCCGCCGAACGCACCTACACCATCACCTGGGGCTACAAAGACCCGAACACCGGCGTGTGGAGTGAGAACCTCAATACCACCCCGCCCGTGTCGGGCATGACCTGGGAAGACGACCAGGGCAATTACGGCTACATCCCGGTTTCGGACAAGCGCTATCCCGGCCCCTACGCCTTTGGGAGCGGCCTGACCGTCAGCTTCGGCGATAACGGCGGGATGCCGCAGGGCTTCGGCGCGGCGGGGGCGGATTCCATCACCGTCACCGCCCACAGCGAGCAGCCCTCCTGGACGGAAGTCACCCCCACGGCCGAGGGCGACATGGCCTTTGACCTCACCTTCATGAACCCGCCCGAGGGAACCGAGCCGCCCTACCCGGCCGATACCCCCACCGTTTCCCAGACCGTGAACCTGAACATGGGCAAGATCTTTGACCCGGCCACCGACACGGGCGACGATATCTTCACCACCACCCAGTACGGCGCGAAAAGCTCCGTCACCCTCAAAACGCAGAACGGCTATCCCGAAGATTCCCTGGAGCGGGTCTCCGTCACCACGGACGGCAAAGTGATGGGCATTTACGGCCACAACCGCGAGGTGGAACTGTACCAGATAAGCATTACCCGCTTCATCAGCCCCTGGGGCCTGGACAAGCGCGGCGACAATCTTTTCGCCGCGACCCGCTACTCCGGCGAGGCCCGCACCCTGACCGCCGGGCAGGACGGCGCGGGGGAGATTGTGGGCAACTTTTTAGAGCAGTCCAATGTGGACACGGCCACGGAAATCGTCCAGATGATCCTCACCCAGCGGGGCTTCCAGGCCAATTCCAAGGCCGTCACCACCAACGACACCGTCATCGCCACCGCCATACAGACCAAGCGATAGAACGGCCAAATCTTATAAAGCGGCCACGCGCCGCCGCGCACAACCGGGAGGGGACTCCCGGTTTTTTTATGCCCTCTCCATCCTCAAAACCGCTTTCCCGCAGTCTTTCCCAACAGGCAAAATACCTATTTACGTTGGCGGCAAAATGAGGTATACTATTACAAAATATAACTAGAAGCAATTGAACGAAAATTCGCCTCCGTCGAGGCCCGCCACAGGCAACGGAGCGAAAGCAATCGTTTGATATGGATGACTCGCGGGTTTCGCGCGCATTAAGGGGCTACTATTTCTATTGGCGTTTTTTAAAAGACATCTATAAGACTGAGCGTAGCCGTTCGGGACAGGCCGAAGCCCCGTGTCCAACCCCCAGTTCACCACCTAGAGGAGGAGGATCCACACTATGAGCACAAATCCCCAAGCACAATGCGAATGCTTGGATCTGACCAAGTTGGAACCGGTTTTCGAGCGCTACAAAGACATCGTCAACGGCGCCCTGATCCCTGTTCTCCAGGCTTCCCAGGATGTTTACGGCTACCTGCCGGTGCCCGTTCTGGAAGCCATCGCCGAACGCCTTGCGGTGCCCATCAGCCAGGTGTACGGCGTGGTCACGTTCTATGCCCAGTTCCACCTTGAGCCGCGCGGCAAGCACATCGTCCGCACCTGCCAGGGAACGGCCTGCCACGTGCGCGGCGCCGGTAAAATTCTGGACGCGCTTAAGGAAAACCTGGGCGTGGCTCCCGGTCACGCTACCGCCGACCTTCAGTTCACCCTGGAGACCGTGGCCTGCATCGGCGCCTGCGGCCTGGCCCCCGTCCTCATGGTTGACCAGGACACCCACGGCCGGCTGACGCCTGACGCCATTCCGGAAATTCTGGATAAGTACCGGAAGTAAGGGAGTAAAGCTATGAAAAAACCACTTGTATTCCCTCGCCTTGAAAACAGCGCGCAACTGCTCGAAATGGCCAAGGCGGCCAAGCCGAAAATCGCCATCCGCCATGACTCCTCGGCCCAGCCTTTCGGCGGCGTGACCCA
>JAITVE010000100.1 GCA_031285975.1 Candidatus Adiutrix sp.
GGCCTCCCCTTCCAGGGCGCTGATGGCCGGGCGGATGGACTCCGGCCCCTGGGGGAAATATTTCTCCACCTGGCCGCCGCGCTTGGGGGAATCCTTGGGGCGACCGTCCAGGGCCAGGGCGAAGAAGTCATCCAGGGAGGCGGCCCCCAGGGCCCGCACCATGTCCTGATCCAGGGGGCGCGGTCGGGCGGCGGCTTCGGGGCGAAAATGTTCGGGGGGGGTAAAAGCGGCCAGGAAACGGCCCGCCTCTTTCACCAGGGCCATGAAGGCGGCGAGGTCAAGGGTCTCCACGGCCGGAAAGACGGCGTCAGCCGCCGCGTTTTCCCGCGAATCAAAAGTGTTCGAAGCTGTGGTGGGGGGCGTTTTTGACCGGCTCATCCTTACCTTATTGATTTTATTCGGAGGAACCGCTGCGGAGGCTCCGTTTTACTTTGAGATTCCTTGGCAATTTGTGTATTATACCATAAAACTCTAGAGAGGGCGCTATGAAAATTATCCTTAAACAAGCGGGGCGGTCAGACCGGGAAATTCAAGGCCGGGCCGATCAAACCCTTTTGTCTCTTTTGGCCGATCAGGGCCTCTACCTGGACGCGCCCTGTGCCGGGCGCGGACGCTGCGGGAAGTGCAGGGTGCGGGTTTCCGGCGAGTTGAGCCCGGCCACGGAAAATGAACTGAACTTTGTGGACGGCGCGGCCGAACGCCTGGCCTGCCAGGCCCGCCCCACGGGGGACGCGGTGGTGGAGATTCCCGCCGAGGCCCGTTTCAGCTCGGTCAAGGGTTTGGGGGAAGCCGAGCCCTACGCGGTGGATTCCCCGTTAAAAACCCGCACTTTCGAGCCGCTTGACCGCCAGGACAACACCGACCTGATGACCGCCCGCAGCCTGGGCCGGGCCTCCATCCAGGCCCTGAACCAGCTGGCCGTGCTCGATGGGGCCCGCGAGGGCGGCCAGGCCGTCTTGTGGGGCGACGAGCTTTTGAAAATCGACCCCACCATAGAGGGCCGTGAACCCGAGAGGCCCTTGGCCGTGGCCGTTGACTTGGGGACGACCGGCCTGGCCGTGGCCATTATCGACCCGGCCACGGGCGCGGTGGCGGCTCAGGGCACAGCGCTAAATCCCCAAACAGCCTGCGGCGGGGACGTTATCAGCCGCATCACCATGGCCGGGGGCGGGCCGGAGCAGCAGGCCCACCTGCAAAACCTCATTCTCGACGGCTTGGCCGCGCTCATCCGCGAGACCGCCGGGGAAGCGCGTCTGCCGAACCTCATGGCCGCCGCCATCAGCGGCAACACCACCATGATGTATTTGCTCGCGGGCATCCAGCCCAAAGGTTTGGCCCAGGCCCCCTACCGCCCGGCCACCGTGCGCGGGCTTGACCTTTCGCACCTGGCCGCCCGGCTGGGGCTGAACGAAGGGGCCAAGGTGTTCACCGCGCCCTGCATTTCCGCCTATGTCGGCGGGGACATCACCGCCGGGATGCTGGCCGTGGGCCTGCAGAAACTCCCCGGCACGGTGCTGTTCATCGACATCGGCACCAACGGCGAAATCGTCCTCAGCCATAAGGGGCGGCTGGTGGGCACCTCCTGCGCCGCCGGGCCCGCTTTGGAGGGCATGAACATTCTCTGCGGCCAGCGGGCCACCCCCGGCGCGGTGGATTCCTTCATCCAGCGCCCCCGCTCCGATTCGGAACAGCAGGGCGAGCCCCGTGGCCGCCGCTTCGTTGATTTCACCGGCGATGACGTGTTCCAGTTCACCACCATTGGCGAGGCCGCGCCCACGGGCATCTGCGGCAGCGGGCTCATTGACCTCATCGCGGCCCTGATTTCCGCCGGGCTCATTGACAAAACCGGCCGCTTGAAACCGCCCAAGGAGTTGCCCGCTAACGCCCCGGCCTGGATGGAGGGTTTGAAGGGCGGCCGCTTCAATTTCCACGAAAACGTCTTTTTAGACCAGAAAGACGTGCGCCAGGTGCAGTTGGCCAAGGGAGCCATTGCCGCCGCCGTGGAAATGCTTTTGGAACGGGTGGAAATGACCATCGACGACTTGGACGAAATCATCATCGCCGGGGCCTTCGGCTTCCACCTGCGCGGGGAGAGCCTGAAGACCATCAGCCTGATACCCCCGGATTACAAGGGCCCGCTGCGCTTTGTGGGCAATTCGTCCCTGGCCGGTTCCGCCCGGATGCTTCTGAGCCCCCCGGCCTTGGAGGATCTGGACGCGCTGGCCGCAGCCACGGAAGTGCTGGAACTGGGTTTCGACCCCCGCTTTCAAACGGTTTTCGTCCGTCATTTAGGATTTTAGCATGAACTCTCGAAATTTCGGGCTGCCCCTGGCCTTCGGGGCCCCCCTGGTCTATTCCATCATGAACGTGGGGATGCGCTTCCAGTTGGACAGCACCCTCACCGTCTGGGGCCTCCTCTGCGTGCGCGGGCTGGTGGGCCTGTTGTTCCTGGGGCTGGCGGCCAAAATGTTCAAAAAAAAGCTGGGGGGCAAAAACCGGCCCCGCCTGCTTTTGGTGGGGCTGACCAGCTTCCTCAGCACCATTTGCCTGGTGCTGGCCATTGCCAACATCCCCCTCTACCAGGCCCTGGTGCTGCTGTATCTCTTCCCGGCCCTCACCGTGCCGCTGGATTTTTTCCTCAACGGGGCCAGGGTGGGCCGCCGCACAGTCTTCTGG
>JAITVE010000102.1 GCA_031285975.1 Candidatus Adiutrix sp.
AGCTGCCCCGAAGGCCAAAGCGGCCCCCACAGTCAAGGCCGAGCCGAAGGCCAAAGCGGCTCCCAAGGCCAAAGCTGCCCCGAAGGCCAAAGCGGCCCCCAAAGTCAAGGCCGCACCGAAAGCCACGGCGGCTCCCAAGGTCAAGGCCGCGCCGAAAGCCACGGCGGCTCCCAAGGTGAAAGCCGAGCCCAAGGCTAAGACTGCCCCCAAAGCCACGGCGGTTCCTAAAGTCAAGGCCGCACCGAAGGCCACAGCGGCTCCCAAGGTGAAAGCCGAGCCCAAGGCTAAGGCTGCTCCCAAAGCTAAAGCCGCACCGAAAAACACGGTTGCGCCAAAGGCCAAAGCCGCGCCAAAAGCTACTGCGGCCCCTAAAGTCAAGGCCGAGCCCAAAGTCGCGGCTCTCAAAATAAAAGCGGAAATACCGGCGGTTGAGCCCAAAAGCAAGCCCCGGTCGAAAAAATCCGCTGCCGAGGGCCGCGACCTGGCCGACATTGTTATCGCCGCCGCCGCCGAGCATCAGCCTATCGACCCGGTGATGCTCGACCTCTCGGGCCTGTCGTCCGTGGCCGACTGGTTCTTTGTGGCCAGCGCCGCCAGCCCGCGCCAGATGGAGGCCATCGCCGAAAAAATCGTCCGCCGGGCCCGCGAGCACGGGGTGCGCCCCCTGGGCCGCGAGGGCGGCAGCAAGGGCGGCGGCGCGAATGACCGCTGGATGCTGGTGGATTTGGGCGATGTGGTGGTGCACATTTTTAACCTCGAAGCCCGCGAACTCTACGACCTGGAAGGCCTGTGGACTGACGCGCCCCGCCGCCCGGTCAAGAAGTGACGCCCATGGAGACGACCGCCGTAGAAGCGAAACTGGCCGAAGCCTTTCACCTGATGTATGACAGTTTTCCGGGGGTGGCCCAGCTGAATCATACCTCCAAGCGCATCGTGGCCGTCAACCCGGCGGCCCGGGCCTTTGGCCGCGTGGAAGGCATGGTTTGCAGCCAGCACGGCTCGCCGGAGCAGCATCAGGGCTGCCTGGCCGGGAAAGTTGCCCGGCAAGGCCAGTCCACCTGCCTGCCGCCCATGGCCGACGGCACGGGCCTGAGCGTTTTCTGGCTCCCCATCGAGGGGTATCCCGAGTATTATATTCATTTCGCTTCGGCGTATAAAAACGCCTAGGCGGCTGTCGGTTCATGCGGCCTGCTTTCGGGGGCCGCAAGCATGATGTTTCTCCAAAATTTGCCTGAAAGGCGGTGCGGGATGAGCGGCAGTTTTTTGAAAAATATGGCGGGCAGGACGGCTCTGATATTTCTCTTGATCTGGACGCTGATCCTGCCCTGGCCCTGCCTCGCCCAGGCCGCCGAGATGACGGTTAAGAAGGAAAAGGAACTGGGCGAACGCTTTCACCTGAAAGTCGCGGCCGCCAAGGTCATCCTCGACGACCCCATCAGCAGCGAATATTTCAAAAAGCTCACCGACCGCGTTATGCGCGGGGCGGGGCTCAAGCCGGGGCAGTACCACTTTTACATCATCAAAAGCGACGGCATCAACGCCTTTGCCGTGCCCGGCGGCTATATCTACATGCACAGCGAGACCATCATCAGCCTGGAAAACGAGGGGCAGTTGGCCTCCATCCTGGGTCATGAGGTGGCCCACATCACCTCCCGCCACTTCGCCCGCCGGGTCGAAGCCTCCAGCAAATTTACTCTGGCCTACTTGGCGACCATGCTGGCGGGCGTGGCCCTGGCCAGCCAGGGGGGCGCGTCCGGGGCGGCGGTGGGCCAGGCCCTGATGATGGGCGGTGCCGGGGCCAGCATCCAGGCCATGCTCTCCAACTCCCGCGACGACGAGGCCGAGGCCGACGCCAAGGGCCGCCGCTTCCTGAGCAAGGCGGGCTACAACCTCCGCGATATGTACGGGGCCTTCAAAATCATGTCGGACAAAACCTATCAGATTTCGCCCGACATCCCCAGCTACCTCAGCACCCACCCGGCCCTGACCAGCCGCCTGGCCACCACCTTCCGCGATTTGGAAGGTTCAGCGCCCTCCCCCGCCGACCCGGCCTACCGGGCTTTCAGCGACCGCATCATGGCCCTCACCGGCGATGACCGCCGGGTGCAAAACGTTATGGGCAAACGCCTCAGCGCCGATAAAAACGACCATTCGGCCCTCCACGCCCTGGGCCTTCTGGCCGCCCGCCAGCAAAACCTGGCCAATGCCGACAAGCTGATGCAGCGTGCCCTGGCCCTTTCCCCCGGCAACCGCGAGTACCTGGCCGACCTGGGCGACCTGGCCATCCGCCGCCGCAAGCCCGAGGAAGCCCGCGCCTTTTTCGAAAAAGCCGGGCAGGACAGCCGCCAGGCCGTGCTGGGCCTGGCCCGCGCTTCGGAGCTTCTGGGCAACAACAGCCGCGCCGCCGCCCTCTACGACAAAGTGGTGAGCATGAGCGCCGAGCCCTCCCCGGAAGCTCTGGAACTGGCCGGACGCTTCTTCGGCAACGCCGGGCAAATGGGCAAGGGCCACTATTACCTGGCCAAATATTTCGCCAGCCTCGGCAACCTGGAGCGGGCTATCTTCCACTATAAAGAAGTGGCCCGCCAGCCCAACGCGGGCAGTTTCAAGGCGGCAGCCAAACGCGAGGCCGATTATTTGGCCGAAATTCAAAAAGAGGACAAGAAAAAATAATGACGAAGCATGTAATAGCGGTTCTGCCCGGCGACGGCATCGGGCCGGAAGTGGTGGGCCAGGCCCGCCAAGTCTGCGACGCGGCGGCGGACGCCTTTGGCTTTGAACTGCAATGGAACGAATTCCCCTTTGGCGCGGCCTATTACCTGGAGCACAACATCGTGCTGCCCGCGTCGGCCCTGGACGATCTGGCTGAGGCCGAGGTCATGATGCTCGGTGCGGTGGGCGACCCCCGCGTCAAGCCCGGCCCCCTGGAGCAGGAACTCCTCTTGGCCCTGCGCTTCCATTTTGACCAGTACATGAACCTGCGCCCGGCCCTGAGCTACCCCAACGTGCCCACCCCCGTGGCCCTGGAGCCCGGACGGCGGCTGGACGCCCTGGTGGTGCGCGAAAACACCGAAGATTTTTACATGGGCCTCGGCGGCCGCGGGCGCGGCCT
>JAITVE010000106.1 GCA_031285975.1 Candidatus Adiutrix sp.
GCCGCCAGAGCAGGGGGGCGGGGTGGAAATAACCGCCGGGGTGCGTGATGACGATATGCCTGCGCAGCCCGCTGACGCCTCCGGGCCGGGTTTTGCCGTCCCGGCCGGCAAAAAGGCGAAGCCGGCCGCGCCCGCGCATACTGACGAGGCCGCGCCGGTCGCGCCCCCCGAGCCGCCGCGCGCCAAACCCGTGGCCGGACAAGCCATGGGGGCGGCCGCCTATCGCCGGACCGGGGCCATGCCCGCCGACCCCGCGGAATATTTGCTGATGAAGGAGATGGAAAACCTGGGCGGAACCCTGGGGCGGGAAATCGGGGAACTGAAAGATATTATTCTGGACCTGGCCCACCGCCAGAGTTTAGCGGAAAAGTGGCGCGACCGGCCCGACCTGGTCAGCCTCTACCGCCGTTTGGTGGAAACCGGGCTGGCCCCCGAACACGCCCGCACCCTGGTGGAAAATTCAGCCGAAAGCGCCCAGGCCTGGGGGGGAGAGGTGACGGAGCACCTGCGTAAAGCCATGCGCCCCAAGCTGAGAATCGCCGACCTGTCCATCGGCCCGCCCAAATATTTGGCCTTGGTTGGCCCCAGCGGCCAGGGCAAGACCACCACCCTGGTGAATCTGGCCGCCTTCTATCGCCAGCGGGGCCTCAAGGTGGCTGCCATAACCCTCGATACCCTGCGCCTGGGCGCGGCGGAGCAGTTGACCCAGTATGCCAGAATTTTGGGCCTGGGCGTCCGGATCTGCCAGAACCACAATGAATTCAGCGAAGCCAGGGAAATTTTTGACGGCAATGACCTGATCCTCATCGACACCCCCAGCCGGGGCTTTCAGAAGAAAGATGGCCGCCTGGAACTGGCCAGTTACTTTGACGAGGCCAAGGCCTCTACCCTTTTGGTGCTGTCGGCCAGCATGAAGGAAGGCGACCTGGCCGCCGCCCTGGTCCGCGGCCGCAGCTTCCGGGAGGCCGGACTGGTGGTCACCAAATTCGATGAAACAGAATCTTTGGGCCCCCTCATCGGCTTCGCCATCTCCCAGGCCCCCAAACTGGCCTTTTTCTCCCTGGGCCCCAAAACATCCGAAGACTTTATCATGGCCGCGCCGGATAAGCTTATGGAGCTGTGGCTGGGTTAGTATTGAAATGACTTTGATTTTAGGCTAAAATAGCGAAGGCATATTTTCCCATCAGCTTGGAGTTACGGAATGTTTAGAGGTGAACCATGGATATGAAGGCCGGTCAGGCTGCCAAAAAACCCGTTCGGGTCATTACTGTGACCAGCGGCAAGGGCGGGGTGGGCAAGTCGAACCTGACCCTGGGTCTGGCTCTGGCCCTGACGAAACTGCGCCGAAAGGTTTTGATTTGGGATGCCGATTTGGGGCTGGCCAATATTGATGTGCTGCTGGGCCTTAAAACCAGCGCCACTATCCACGATCTTTTAAGCGGCTCCAAAAGCCTGAACGAGGTTATTGTGGAAGGCCCCGGCGGGCTGAAAATAATGCCCGCCGCCAGCGGCATTCTGGAACTGGGTGAACTTTCGGAAGGCCAGAAGCAAAGGCTGCTTTCAGAATTCGACGATTACGACGGCGATCTGGATTATCTGCTCATTGATACCGCCGCCGGTATTGGCTCCAATGTCCTGTATTTCAACCTGGCGGCCCAGGAACGCATTGTGGTGCTGACCAACGAACCCACTTCAATCACTGATGCCTATGCCTTGATCAAGGTTCTGTACACCCGCTATCAGCAAAAAAATTTCCACATTCTGCCCAATCAGGTTTCCGGCCCCAAAGAGGCCAAAAGCGTTTTCGGGCTCTTAAGCGCGGTGGCCGACAAGCATTTAAACGAGGTCTCCCTGCACCTCATCGGCTATGTGCCGCGTGACGAGGCCGTGACCCGCGCCGTGCGCGCCCAAAAGCCCTTCTTTTTGACCGACCCCGAATCCGAAGCTTCCCAAAGGGTGGAGGAAATAGCCAAACGCATCATCAGCAACCCGCCGGATGAATTCGCCAGCGGCGGCCTGGTCTTTTTCCTGAACCGTCTGGCCGGTTTCGGCGGGGCGGTGGATTGATGACCGGCACGGGCATATACAGCGACAAGGGCAAGGTCGCCTGGGCCTCTTTGACGATGGAGGAGAAAAACCAGTATGTGGAACAGTATTCCCCCCTCATCAAATATCTGGCTGACCGTCTGGCCGCCCGTCTGCCCGACCACATCAATAAAGACGACCTGATGTCGTCCGGCGTCCTGGGGCTTATTGACGCGGTGGATAAATTTGACCCTGGCCGGGCCATCATGTTCAAAACGTATGCCGAGTTCCGCATCAAAGGGGCCATGCTGGATGAACTGCGCAACCTGGATTGGGTGCCGCGCTCCATCCGCAAAAAAGCCGGACAGCTGGAAAAACTGTGGCAAAGGCTGGAAGGCGAACTGGGCCGCCCGCCCAGTGACGAAGAGGCCGCCGAAGCCCTGGAAGTAACGGTGCCGGAATATTTAAAGTTATTGGACGAAGTACGCACCATTAATATTTTAGACCTGGACGCCTTTAAAGCCATTGATAAAACCGGGGCCAGGGAAAGCCGCGATATTTATGATATTTTAGCCGATGAAAACACCCTGGACGCGCTGACCATTTTAAGCCAAAGCGAAATGCGCGATGTTCTGGCCCGCGCCAT
>JAITVE010000148.1 GCA_031285975.1 Candidatus Adiutrix sp.
GGTGTTGGTGACCGTGGCCCCGCCGCCGCCTTTGCCCCCGCCGCCGGTTTTTTGGGTGCTGGTGATGCGCTCCTCCCGCAGGGGCCGGGCCCAGACCACGTTCATCGGCAAACGGTTGAGGCCAAAGGCCAGGGGCACGCCTTCGTTATATTTGGAACCGATGGCCCGCAGATCGTCCACCCGGCTGCCCTCGTTGGTGATGCGCTGCTCCTGGGCCATGGCATAGCTCATGCCATAGGAAACCGCCGCCGCCACCGCTCCAATGATTACGTATTGCATAAAAACTCCAAAACGTTGAGGATGAATGACTTCAGCTCTTCGTGCGATAAACGGCCGCCAGCCGCCGCAGCCAGGATTCGCCCAGGGTGACCCAGCGCACCTGCATGATAACGTCCGCCGAGTGGAGCATCAGCTCCGGCCCGACAGGCGGACGCTCGGCCAGCAAGGCCAAATGCTGCGGCTCGCGCCGAATGGCGAACACCAGCACATCGCCTGGCTGCCGTTGCTCCGCAGTCACTTTATGAAACAGGCCGCAGCGGTCGATGTGTTCCAGCAAAGAAATTCCCAACGAATTTTTGCCGTAACCGCTTGGCGCGGGCGGGTTAAAACCCTGGCGGCGCAGGGCGGCGATGAGGAGTCCCGCGCAGTCCAGCCCGTTTTCGTCACGCCCCTGATGATGATATGGCGTGCCGACAAAACTTTTCACATCGTCGATAAAGCGTTGCCTGTCAATGTGTTTTGGCTCAGCCATTGGCGCTGACTCCCGGCGCCAGCATCACGTCCTGGCCTGGCAAGTCCGGCTCGCCGTTGAAGTTGACCAGATTGCCAAAAGCGTCGCGGCAGGCGCTGCGGCTGCGGTCGCAGCCCGGGGCCAGGCACACCGCGTCGCCCACCGCCGGGGTGACGGTCAGCGGCACGTAGAGTGTTATCGCCGACCCGGAGCCGTGGCGTATTTCGCTGGCCAGCCCAGCCGCCGCGCCGCCCGCGACCTGGAGTTCGCCGCCCTGATAGAGATGTCCCTGCCCGCTGAGGGCGTTGATTTCAAAGGTTCGTGCGTCCACAATCGCTGTGATGGTTCCGTAGACACGGTAAGGCTCCAGAGTAACCCGGCAATTTTCGTCGCCGAGGCGGTTGCGGCAGGTGGGGCTGGTGCGCACGCCGATGTTGTGGCTAAAGGCGTGGGTGAGGCTGTTGACCTGAATTGTATATTGTCCAGAGTCCACTTCCACCTCGCCGAAGCGGCCCCGCAGGAGGGGAATGACCGGCAAATCCGGGCGGCCGATGAAAGACAAAAAGACTTCGAGGTCGGCATAGTCGAAAAGCCCGGCCAATAAGTCCTGGCGCGAAAAGGAGTCCGCGCCTAAAATGCCGCGCAGTTCCGTGCTGTCCGCGCCGAGCCCGGCGTTGAGGCGGACGGCGCTGCGCTCGGCGCTGCCGTTGGGATAATAGGCCTGGCCGCCGATGATGGACGGTTCGTCCAAATCGACAAAGCGCAGGGCCAGGCCGTCCCGCCGGGTGACCACGGTGTGGGTGCCCATCACGATTAACGTGTCGTCCAAAGCTTCCAGCATGGCCGGAGAAAAGTCCCGCATTTGCAATACCTCCCCGCGTTCAGCGGCGCACTTCGATGAGCTTGACGCTGCCGGGGCTCAGGTAGGGCCCGTCGCCCCAGCTTTCGATTTCAGCCGGGAAATAGTCCATGTCAAAGCGCACCGGCACGTCAAATTCACCGGCCACCCGCACTTCCACCCCGGCGGCCGGGGCCTGGCTCAAGCTGACCAGGCCGGTGTGGTAATTGACGGTGAAGCCGCCGCCCTGCCGAACGCCGCCGAGAAAAACCTCAAAACTCCCGGCCACCGGCTTCGTGACGCGGCGCAGCAGCGATTCCGCGCCCACGGCATAGGCTTTGACGCACTGAAAGGTGCGGCTTTCCCCGTCGCCGAGGCCGATGAGCACGTTGTCGAGGCGGTAATCGGCCCAGTCTTTGAAGCGGAAACTCCGGGCCTTGCCCCGCGCCACCATGAAGAGGTCGCGCACGGCCTCATACTGCGCCCGCGTTTGAATTTTAAGGCTTATGTCATATTCGTACAGCGGCATCAGGCGCGTGGAGGCGCGGTACTCGTCGCCGCTTTTGGTGGCCACCACCGTGGTGTCGAACTTCGGCCCGCCGCCGGAGCCGAAGGAAATCGGCTCAGGAAACCGCACATCAATAAAACTCATATCTTCATCCCTTCCAATTTGCTTGTGCGCGGGGAAAAATTCCTCCACGTCGCCGTCGTCGAGTTTCCATAAGCCGAGGCCGCCGAAACCGTTGTCAGCGGCCTCTTTCTGGCTGCGGTCAACGGTGAGGGGCGTGCCGAACCAGCAGGTTTTATCCTGATTCGTCCACGTTCCCTCAGTGCTTTCCACGCTGATGGACGCGCCGTAGAGCAGGGCCTCGCCGATGGCTTCGTGATAGCTCACATAGTCGGCGCCGTCTTCGGCCCCTGGGCGCCAATAGTGCCCGAAAGCCCGGCAGCCGCAGAGTATTCTGGGCCAAAACATTTCCGGCACCACCCGCCGGACGTAGGCATACGCCGCCTGCCAGAACCAGTCCGGCGCGGCCGGGCCTGGGGCGGAGTGCGGCCCGGTTTCGGTATAGCTCATGACTTTCACCGCGTCGCAGACCGCCGCCACCTCGGCCAAATCGCACCAGCCCATCCACCACTCCGCATCGTAGTCGGTGCCGGTGATGGCCGGGACAGTGGCGTGCAGCAGAAAACCGTTGTCGTGGAAGGCCCGCGCGGCGGATCGGTAAAAAACGGTGGCCGCCGCCCGGTGCTCCGGGCCGACTTCCTCGATGTTGCAGGTAATGCCGTCCCAACCTTTTGCCCGGCAGATATCAAGCATCTGTGGAATGTAGATATCCGGGTTTTGAAAAACATGGGCGCCGATTTCCGCCGAGGGTTCGCCGGTGCCCGCATTGTTGTTCAAAATCAGCAAACACTTGACGCCGCAGGCTTGCAGACGGGCCTTGTCGTCCGGGTAGATGTCCCAGCGGGCTTCGCTTTCATTCCAATAGCTGCCGCCGTCGTTGGTCGGGTGCGGCTTAATTTTTCCTAACCCGTCGAAGTACCAGGCATCGAAAGCCACATAATCAAGCACCTGCGGGCGATGGCGGATGGTGGCGCAGCCAGCCTCGTCGGCCTCCAAGGAGACCTGCCACTCCACTCCGCGATGCTTCACATCGTTCCACAACAGGCCGCTGTAGGCCAGCAAGTTGTTGTGGCTGGCGGCCGGGGGCTGATCGCCGTAAGCCAGCCAGCGGCCCAGGCACCAATCGGAAAAGCGCAACGGCGGCTCCCGGAATTCATCGCTCCCGGCATTGCGGAAAGCCTGGATGGTGTAACCGCCTTCCAGACCCGCCTCTTCAAAAACTTCGCGGAGGACGGGGTGGATATCCTTTGATCCGTAAGGCTTTGTGGCGTAATAGTTTTCCTCTGCCCGGTAGGCCCCGAAGGGATAGACAATTTGCCGCACGGGCGGGGCTGGCGCTCCGGCTGTGCGTGAGAGGCCCAGCACGGCTTCCACCGGCCAGCGGCAGCATTGCTCCGCGCCCACGGTGGGGCCGGGATTGACGGGGTAGACGCGAAGTTCCGCCGTCTCCCCGGCATTGATGGTAAAGGGTTCCACGTCCACGGCCAGGCCTCGGGTCAGCGTCCAAATGGGGCCGTCGCCGATTATCCGCCAGGCATTGTGGGCCGCGTCAAAAATTGAAAAGCGGAAAACAGCCGGATAACTGCGGTTCACGGCGTCGCTGCCCCAACGATAGATGAAGGGATCGGCCTCGCCGCCGGTAAAGAATTCCGGCGGTTTCAGCCACAGCTTGAGGCAGTCAATCGTCAGGGTTTCTTTGGCGGATAAGGTGACACTGCCGCCGACCAGCGAGGGGTTATGCCAGCCCACCGGCAAAAAATCCTGCACCCAATGCACCCGCTGATTAGCGGGATACCATTCCGCCCAGTCGTCATCCCGCACTTCCCGCCAGGGGGCTTCCCACAATTTGGTTTCCGCCCACTCGCAGGTGAGGTACGTATTCACGCTGTCGTTAAAGGCCCGGCAGTCCGCGCGCACATAGTCGGCATATTCGGCGTCGGTGGCCGGGCGGCCATCGCCGAAGCCAAGAATAATGGCGGGCGTTACCGGCCAACGGTCTCCGGCGGGATAGTCGATGTATTGCCAAAACCGTTCGGACTCCTGGCTGCCCGCCGGGTAGAGTCCCCGGCAGTTGGTGACCGCCCGGAAATGCTCCTCGTCGCCGCTTAAAAGCGCGTAAATAATTCCGGCCCCAGGCCCGGCACTGAGCGTGGCAAATTCCAGGGTCACCGGCTGTCCGGTGTTGATTTGAAAGGCCTGGTCGAGGGCAATGGATAAAAACTCTCGCTCTGGCCACTGGCTTCTGGTTTCGTAATCTTGGGGCTGGATGACTCCATCCCAAACCAACAGGCCGTCGGCCCGGATTTGCACCTGCGCGTCATAGCCCGCCCCGCTGGGCGCGGAGAGGCTCATCCACAGCCGCAAAATTTTCACCAGGCCCGTGCGGCGCGGGGTCACAAACAGGCTGGTGACAATGGGCGTGCGGCCGTCATAGGGGTCGGAGCCGAAGAGCGGCAGCCCGGCGCTGGCGCGGTCAACGTGGGAAAAGTCCCAATACCAACGGGTATCGCCATCGGCGATGTAGAGCGGGTCGCCATCGTCAATCCAGCAGGGGCCTTCCAGGATGGGCGCGGCTGTGCCGCCATGGTTCCAATACACCCCGCCGTCGCCGTGCCCCGGCTGGTTATCGCGCGTTTCGGGGAAGAGGGTCAGGCTGTGAAAATTGTAGGTGTGGCTGCAAATTTCCACCAACCCGCTCCGCACCCATTCATGCAGTTTTGACCAGCGCAGGTAACCGCCCTCGGGGTCAAATTTCCCCTGCCGCCGCGCGATAACCGCTATGCCGCAAGGAATACCGCGCCCGATAAGCCAAGGAACCACGTATTCCAGGCTGTCCAAGCCGTCGTCGTGCTGAATCATGGCCACCGACTGCGCGAACGAAATTTCGCCCCGCCGCCAAGCCAGATATTCGCCGGGCAGGACAAATGTATACCCGGCCCGGAGCAGTTTTTCAACGTGCCCCTGAAGATCGGCCACCTGCTCCCGGAAAGTCATGACTTCGCCGCGAGAGCCCACAAAGCCATGATAGCAAAGGACTGTAGCGTAGGGACGGCGTTTGCTGAAACGATCCAGCGGCATTCAAACTCCCATGACCCAGACGGCGGCGGTGCGGCCCGCCAGCGTTTCCGGGAATTGCAGGTTGATGTGGGTGTGCAGTTCGCCCAAGCCCGGCACCAGCTCTTTGGGCGAAGTGACAGTGACCTCGGTGGGCCCCCCATTGACGGTGACGAAGGTCAGCGGCTCGTTGACGGTAAAGCGTCCGCCGGGAAAATCCAGCCGGATGACCTCGCCGGAAGTGACGGCCACCCGCACGGCCAATGGCCGCTGATAGGGGGCCCAAGGGATTTGTTCAGGCATAGTGCTCCGTTCAGGCTTGGGCCCGCTTGATGCTGCGGGCCAGGTCGGCGTCCATCTGGCGTTTAGAGGCGCGGAACTGATCGAGATCAGCCTTGTCCTGCAAGACGTAGGTGGCGTTGATGGTGATGCTGCGCCCGCCGGACGCGCCGCTGCGCCCAGCCTCGCGGGCCAGCTTGGCCGTGGCCTCCCGGCCCGTAACCGTGGCCGGGCCCCGCACCAGCTCCGGGCCATATTCGCCCACCAAGCCGACCTTACCGCCGGGGATATAGCCGCCCCGGTCATAGGCTCCGGCGTAGTTGGAGCTATTGATTTGGCTGACGATGGAGGCCCCGGTGGCCGCCACGCGGGCCATTTCGCCCAAATTGGCCGGGAAGCCCAACTCCTGGGCCTTGGCCAGGCCGGTGGCGATGGACAGGGCCGCCTGGGCCACGGCAAAGCCTTTGCTGATGGCAAACATGACCCGGTAAGCCTGGGATTGCTTACCGGAGAAGGATTTGGCCAGACCGGCCAGGCCGTCGAACATATTCTGGGCGCCGCCCAGCAGCGTTTGAATGCGGGCGTTCTCCATCGCGCCCAACTCAGCGTTATATTGCTGGGTAAGGCGTTTCATCAAATCCAAGCGCTCTTCCTCGGTCACCAGCGTGCTTTCCAGAATCATCTCTTGGCGGCGCGCATAGGACTGGGCCAGCATTTCCTCCTCACTCAGCAAACCGTTGTACAGGCTGTCGCGCTGGCGCTCTTGGGCGGCTTCAAAATCCGCAAGCTGGCCCTCATACTGCGCGCTCAGGCGACCGGTGAGTTCCAGCCGCAGTTCGGAGGCGGCGCTGGTGTGTTCCTCAATAATGGCCAGCCGCCGCTGGTACGACGCGGCCATGGCTTCCTCCTCAGTCATCAGCGAGTCGGCCAGCGATTGCAGTTCGCGGTTGCCGCCAACGTTGAAAATGCTGAGATCGCGCCGGGTAAAGGTGTTGTCCAGGGTTTGGCCGAAGCGGTCAAGAGCCTCGCCGGCCAGGGACAATTCCTCGGCCAGCGGCTCGGCGATGACGGGCGCTGACAGTTGCTCCAACTCCGAACCCACCGCCGAGAGTTGCGCGCTCATGACTTCCAGCGACGCCCCCAGAGGCGACTGGCCTTGGGTTCTGGCCAATTGGTCATACGTCCGGGCCATGTCCGCAAACCGGGCCGAAAGCGTGCCAGCCGCCGACTCCGTGGTTTTGGCCTGCCCCGAAAACTTTTCCAAATTCCGCGAAGCCTCGGCCACGCCCTCGGAGCGAACTTTCAATTCCAGCGTCGCCAGATCAATGCTCATCAAAAACTCCTTGTCCCATAGTATTTTCCGCCACCAAACTATTTTACGCGGACAGAATCACGCCGCACTTTGGCCAGAAAAGCCGCGTCCAAAACCGTCAGCCAGCGCAATTCGGACGCGTTCAAGCGGAGCCGTTTCAGCCGGGCCCAGGCCAGTATTTCGCTGAATTTGAGCGGCCCCGGCCCCTCGCGGCCCGCCTCGGCGGCCCGCCGCAATTCCCAATACCAATCCCAAACCGCCAGGAGTTCCGGCGGAACCACCGGCGGCGGAAAGTCTTTGGGCCACAAGCCTGTTTGCTCGATAACCGCCCGGCAGTGTTCCATCATCACCGTGCCGTCGCGCCGCTTGGCGAAGAGGGCCAAGTGCCGCTCCATGGCCTCAAAAGCACCGCGCTCTAAGCCGAAAAAAAATTTTGGCGGTCGCTGACAAAGGCCTCCACCTGCTCGCGGATGAAGCGCAGGCGCGGTTCGGTATAGATGTGACGTAGGTTGTCGGACGTGAATTCAAGCGGCTGGCCGTTATACACCAAGCCTTCCCAGCCGATGGTCACGGCCAGCAGATGTTCCAGCACCTGTTCGTCCACCATCTCGGCGGTGAGTTTGGTTTTGGTCTGCCGGGCCAGGCTTTTGTTGCGGGCCGCAGATTCGGCGCGGCGATAGATTTCGCTGTCCGGCCCGGCCAAGTGGAAGCGGAGGCCTGTATCGCTGTTGTCCTTGGGGTTCAATATCTTCAGCCAGGCGCTGTCGGCCAGGCTCTGCGTAAAATCAGCCAAATCGAATGACATCATTTCTCCGTTCCTGCTCAGGCGAAAGCGTCGATGCGGAGGTTGGTTTCCGCCGCCTGGTCGTACAAAGCCTGGAAGGGCATGGACAGCATGACCGGCCCTTCACTGTCCACCGGGTTGTCGCCGCCGGAATATTTGATGCGCGGCAGCGTGAAGGTATAGGACTGATGCTGCCCGTCGCCAAGGGTGAATTGCAGGCTGGATTCCGTTTCGTTCACGAATTTATTCAGCAATTCCATGCCCGAAAAATAGGCCGACAAGGTGCCGGTGACGTTGATGCGGCCCGGCGTAAGCGAGGCCGCCGAATCGCTGCCGAGAACGAAGGCGGGCTCGATAGCGTTGTCAATCATCAGTTCCAGCGAGGTGACCACGGCGACTTCCGAACCGCCTTCCCTGATGCGCCCGGCAAAACCGTCAAAGGGCGGCGCGGCCTGGCCGGGGGCGCACTCGGCGCAGAGCGGCGCGTCGGTGAAATTGATGGCGCGGCCCACCAGGGTCATGGTTCCCGTGACCATCGCGTTGGTGGCAATGGTCAAACTCAGGGACGAGACCTCGCAGCCGGTGAAATTTTCATAGCGGCCAATGTCGCCAAAGGCCCGTTCGATAGTGAAGGAACTCATGGTTGTCCCGGCGGTCAGGCACCGGGCCGCGCCGTCAGCGATCCATTCAGAGCGCAGGGCGGCGGCCAGAAAATCATCGTACTCGCCGTAGCTGAATTCCAGGCCTATCTCGCCCCCGGCCCGGCGCTGGCCGTGGCGCAGGTCGCTGATTTGCGCGTCGGCGCGAAGTTCTTGTGACTGAAAGGAATCCTTGGTCAGCACCAGGGAATTACTGGTGTGGCGCAGGGTTTTCAGCTGCGGCGCGTCCGGGGTTTGACCGAAAACGCTTTCCTTAATGTAGCGGGTGCCGTGAAAGGCCCCGGCGGCAAAAATGCTCATTATTCACCTCAGCATCGCTCGATGTGAGCGAACCAGGAAATGGTTACGGGAACGCGGTAGCAGCCGCCGACAATCAGCCCGGCGGCTCGCCCGCAGTTGACGACCAGGACGCTTTGCCCCGCGTGCGTGAAACGGGCTCCGGCGTGAAAACATTGCCGGATATGCTCAAAGTCGCGGCAACCCTGCTCGGCTCCAAGACCGGCGGGATAGTTGAGGTCTATCTGCAACAGGCCCCGAACTTCGTCCGCGCCGCCCTCGCCCAGAGCGGCGGCCGAGGGTAATTTTGGCAAAAAATGGAGAGCCGCCCATCGGCCTCCGCCCTGGGGCTGAAACGATTTATTCTCTTCGGCCAGCGGCCAGCCGTCCAGGCAGCGGCCCGCCGCCGTGAGCAAGGCGTGTTGCACTTCATGAAGACTCATGATTATTTCACCTTTCCGGCAGCCCGGTTCAAGATAGCCGGGGCCTCGGCCAGCGCGCCGCGCAGCATACCCGCCGGAGCCGCCTGCCCTCCGGCCGTGCCGTATTCCACGGCGCGGGCATAGAGCAAGTTGTTGACCAGAAAGACTTCGCCGTCCGTATCGTTCAAAGCTTCCGACGCGGCCACGATTTCAGACCGCACCGCGCTTTCGCTCCGCAGGGCGCAACGGCCCTGGGGCGCGTGGCCGGAAGCGGCCTGCCAATTGGCCCGCAACAGGCCGGTGGCCACCGGGGTTTGCTCCAGCACGGATTGCAATAAGTTTTCAACGAAGCCGCTTCTGGTTTTGCGAACGCACGCGCAGGCGCGAGCGGCGAATTTTTGGATGGCCGACTCGAAGCCGCTCATTGCTTCACCACGCCAATCATTTTGTACAATAAGGGCGTTCCGTCCGGGGCTACGGGCGTGACCGCGCGGATAAGCCAGCGGAGCCCGGCATATTCCACTTCGTCCAGCGGGCGCGGCTCGAAGGGCGCGTTTTTGGCGGCGGCCAGAATTTCCAGACTGCGTTCTTCCACCAAACCCTCCGTCAGGCGGATTCCAGCCGATGCTTCAGCCTCGCCGCCCGGCAGGATGATGGCCGCCAGGAGTCCTTGTTCTTCAAGTGTTATCCGGCCTGAGCCTGTAGCCGTCTCTGAATTTTCCAGCGTGTAGCGCCGGATGGCCAGCAGCGTGCCTTTGGCCGCCACCGCCCGCAGGATGTTTTCCGCCGCGCGGTCATAGAATGGATTCATGGCTTCCCCTTGTCCGAAATTTTCCCGACGTCACGACCGCGCCAGGCGGCGGATCGCGCCGCTCCGACCAGCCGCCGCAGCCGGGCCGGAAGAGGCGAAATCGTGGGTCAGGCCGGAGAGCAAATCGGCCAGGACGCTGTAGACGTCGCGGGGGGAAGCGTCCTCGAAGTAGCTGGTGGAAACGACGTCCACCGTTTCCGAGGCTACCCGCCCGCCACGCGACAGAATCGGCTGCAAGTCCGTGCCCATAATGGCTAGCCCGGCCAGGTAGCAGGCGGCGGCTTTCACCCCGGCGGGCACTTCGTCTTCGGCTGCCACATAGCCGTCGCCGTCCACCACTTCCAGGCGGGGCCAGGCCATCAGGCGGCCCGCGACCGCCCGGCGGC
>JAITVE010000168.1 GCA_031285975.1 Candidatus Adiutrix sp.
CAAAAAGAGATAAGGGGGGATGTCTATGAATCCGCACAATTCCCGACAATTCCGGCGGTCTTTGAGCCTGACCTCGGCCCTGATGGCGGCCGGGCTGATGACGCTGGCCGCACTGCCGAATCCGCTTCAGGCCGCCGCTCCGGCTGAAACCGGCGCCCAGTTTACGGTTTTGGACGCAACCACCGGTTCCGGCTCCAGCAGCCAGGCAGCCGCCAAGCCGCCGGTGCAGTTTGAAGTGCTCGGGGCCGCCACCGGTTCCGGCATGGGGCTGAAAGGGCAGGAAGAAATCGTGCCCGCTGTGGCGCCGGTCGTCACGGCCCAAAACAAGGCCGCTTCTCAGAATAAAGCTGCGGCGCAAGGCGGGGCGGAAACCCAGGCCGGGGCGGAGGATCGTGAGGCCGTCTTCGCCGCCCTGGATAGCTGGCACCAGCGGACGCTGGCCAACTATAAATATGACATCACCGCCTTGCAGGATCCTTTTCTGCCGATACAGGAAGTCCGGGGCGAAAAGCCGGAATCGCTTGACGAAAACGCCCTGGCCAAATTGCCGCCCCTTCAGCGGCTGAGCCTGAATCAACTGAAATTGGTGGCCATCACCACCCTGTCCGGCGGCTCCGGCGGGGCCTTGGCTTCCTTTGAAGACGGCGCGGGTTCCAGCTACATCCTGCGGCAGGGCGACCTCATCGGGCGGGACAACGGGCGCATCACCCGAATTGAGGCCACCCAGGTGACTGTGGAAGAAACGCCGCGCCACGCTCGCGGCCCGCAGGAAACCGTCATCAAACTCAATGTGTCAACCAATAACACCGGGCTGACGCGCGAAAGCGACGACCCCAATGCCCAGGCAACCGGGACTCAGAACTGAGAACCACGAAGCGATGAAACCGGAAAGGGCAAGGAGAATACTTATGACCAGAGAACTTAGGGCAATCATATTACTGGCGGCTTTAACGGCGTTCTGCCTCGGGCCTTGGGCGGCCTCGGCGCGGGCGCAGGGCAGCTTCGCGCCCGTGGCTGAAACAACGGTGGCGGCCGCGACCACGGCTCCGGCCCCGGTTCCCGCCGCCCCGACCGTTGGCGTCACCGACCTGGACTTGGCCACGCAAACACCCCAGGCCATGCACTATGAATCAGAGAAGGTATACACCGGCGAAAGAATTTCCCTGGACTTTCAGAACGCCGACCTCCACAACATTATCCGCATCATCGGCGAGGTGTCCGGTAAAAACATTGTTGTCTCTGACGAGGTCGCCGGCAAAGTCACGCTGAAGCTCAAAGATGTGCCCTGGGATCAGGCGCTGGATATCGTCCTGTCCTCCCGCGGCTTGGGCGTGGAGACGAGCGGCAATGTGCTGACGGTGCTTAACATACAGGAGATTGAACGACGCAGGGGTGAGCGGGACGCTGTACGGGCCCGGCAGATGGATATCGCCCGGCTGGCCCCCCTGTCCAAAAAGGTGTTTACCCCCAAATACTCTCCTGTCAGCGTGGTGACCACGGAGTTGACCAAGCTTAAGGGCGAGCGCGGCAAAATATCCGCCATCGGCAACGATATCTATGTGGAAGACGATCCGAGCGCCCTGGCCACCATGACCCAGGTCTTCATGCGCATCGACCGGGTGGCCAAGCAGATTTTGATTGAAGCCCGCATTATTGAGGCTTCCACCACCTTCGTCGAACGGCTGGGGATCAGGTGGGGCATAGGGACTCACGAGACGGCAGGGGAAGTTATCACCACCGGAGAGATTACCGGGGGTGACCTTGTCGGCTCGGCGGACTTCTCCGCAGGAGGAAGACTGGGCTTCGCCTTCCTGAACAAAACCGGCTCCCTGCTGCTGAACGCCAGCATCACCGCCTCGGAAACTTCCAGCGACGCCAAAACCATCTCCGCGCCGCGTATCATGGCCGCCAACGACCAGGAAGTCTCCATCAGGCAGGGCCAGCAAATCCCCTACACCAGCGGCTCCTCAGCCACCACGGCCGCCAACGTCCAGTTCAAGGACGTGGTGATGGAACTGCGGGTCAAGCCGCACATCGAGGAAAACGGGCAGATCGTCACTTTGGACATTAACCTGAAAAACGACACCCCGGCCAACTCCGGCGGCGCGGAATCGGAACCGGCCATCAACACCCGCGAAGCCACGACCAAACTGATGGTCAAAGACGGGGAAACCGTGGTCATCGGCGGCATCATTGTTGACCAGCAGACCACGGGTATCGACCGGGTGCCCGGCCTTCACCGCGTCCCGATCCTGGGCTGGCTGTTCCAGGATCGCAGCATCAACAACCAGAAGTCGGAGATGCTGATTTTCATCACCGCCAACATTATTCCGCTGAACATTTGAGTTCCGGCGGGGTTCCGCCGCCGCCGGAAAAACACGTAACCCACGCCGCCGCCAAATACATTTGGATTTGGCGGCGGCGTGTTGACAGGCCTAAATTTTTTGTGGTATAAAAAGTGAATAGGTATTTTCGGTCACGGTGAAAATCGGGGCTCTGTTCCACAGCGGAATACTTGTATTGTGCTTTAACGGCGTTGCCCGGTCGGCGCCCCGCATAGACATTTTTTAAGGAGAACAGATGAGAGACTCCCAAGGG
>JAITVE010000219.1 GCA_031285975.1 Candidatus Adiutrix sp.
GCCGCCGGAAAGGAACCCGCCAGGGCCGGGTTGCCGCCCTGGCCGTCCGCGTTGTAGCCCGCCAGAATCAACACTTCGCCGCTGTCCGGATCCAGCGCCACCAAGGCGGCCTGGTGGGCCCGGCTGGCCTGAACCCAGCGGTTGGCCAGGGCCTGCAATTCCGGCAGCAAGGTCGTGCGCACATATAAAACCTGGCCGGAGGGGTCGGTGACTTCCAAAAACTGCTGGTCGTCCTCCAAGGGCCGGGAGCCGATCATCTCGGCCAAATCTTTTTTCGCCAGTTCATTTTTGCCCGGCTCACTGTTCTCAGCTTCCGGCGCGGCCAGCCCGCCCCCGCCCGTGTCTTTCCCGGCCAGTTCCAACGCGGGCCGCTCCGCCTCGGCTTCCGGCGTGGCCACAATCTCCACCACCGGCGAAGCCGGGGCCTCGGCCCGCCGGGCCCGCAGTTCCAGCGCCATAACGCCCAGCTCGGCCAGAATCACCACGGCCAAAACCAGCACCAGCACCTTCGTCAGCCACTGCCCCTGCGGCGGCCGCTTCCCCTGCCCGCCCCGGTAAATATAATTGTTCATCCACTGACTCAACGGCTCATCCTCACTGCTATAATTATAGCAAAGTAATTCTAATTAAGCATTATATCACAAAATTCCACAGGCGGCCGCTTTATTTCAAACAATTCAAAGCCGCCGCAATTATTCGCTTTACTTATTCTCCGTTAACGAATAAACTTATACACTACCCCATTGGGTTTCTATTGCAGCGTTGACAACTGGTATACACATCTGCTGATGCTGTGCCGAACTGTAACCGCACCGCCCGCAAACCGTACCGTTAACCTAAAGGAGCACGAACCATGACCGCTTTTTCCAACAGGATTCCCTATATGCGCGAGGCGGCGGACGTCGTTCGCATTTTGTTTGAATCCCTTTCCGACCCGGGCACCATTTCCTTCGGCGGCGGGGCGCCCGCGAAAGAAATGCTGCCGGTGGACGAAGTCGCCGCCATCACGAAAGACATTCTCACCAAAGAGGCCCAGGGCTACCCCATGCTCCAGTACGGTAACCCCATGGGCTTCCCGGCCCTGCGCCAGGCCGTGGTGGAACACCTGCTGGTTCCCGGCGGCCTGCCCGCCAAATACGAGAACATCATCATCAGCAGCGGCGGCATGGAAGGGGTCAGCCTGGCGGGGCACCTGTATCTCGACCCCGGCGATGTCGTGCTGGTGGAGTCCCCGACCTTCGTCCAGTCGCTGGAGACCTTCCAATTCTTCCAGGCCAACATCGTGGCCGTGGAAACCGACGACCACGGCTTCGTCATTGAGGCCCTGGAAGACAACATCAAAAAGCATCACCCGAAGCTTATCTATGTGATCCCGACCTTCCAGAACCCTTCAGGCCGCACCACCACCCTGGAGCGGCGCAAAGCCATCGCCGAACTGGCCAGCCGCTACGACGTGATGGTGCTGGAAGACGACCCCTACTTCGAACTGCGCTACAGCGGCCAGGCCCTGCCGCCGGTCAAGAGTTTTGACAAAACCGGGCACGTCATGTACGCCAACAGCTTTTCGAAAATTTTCGCCCCCGGCTGCCGCCTGGGCTACGTCTACGCGGAAAAAGAAATCGTTGACCGCATGTACGACGTGAAAACCGCCCTGAACTCCATGACCACCGTGCTGCCCCAGGTCATCTGCGCCGAGTTTTTCAACCGCGGCCTCTACCCCGGGCAGTTGAAGCGCAACCGCGCCGTTCATTGCGAACGCCGCGACGCCATGATGAACAGCCTCTCGGCCCACATGCCCGAAGGCGTCACCTGGGTGTACCCCGACGGCGGGCTCTTCACCTGGGCGCAGTTGCCGGGCGGCCTGAGCTCCACCGACCTGTTGCCGGAAATTATGGCCGCCGGGGTCACCTATCTGCCGGGCAGGCAATTCTTCGCCGAAGGGCAGCCCATTCTCGACAACTGTATGCGTTTAAGCTTCGGGCAAATGCCGCCCGAAGTCATCGACCAGGGAATCCAAAAGATGGCCAAAGTCATCAAGTCGAAACTGCGCTAGAAAGGAATTTCAAAATGAACAAAACACCGCTGTGGGAACAACTGCAAAGCTGGCAAAAAGACTGCAACTGGGTCGAACTGTCGTATCCGCTGTCGGAGAACACGCCCCACTGGTCGGGCTTTCCGGCCATGTCGAGCACGACGCTCTTCGATTATCCCGACGGCTTCTTCGTCAACCGCTACGATATCGTCAGCCAGTACGGCACCCATGTGGATTCCCCCATGCACTTCGTCCAGGGGATGCCCGACCTGGCCTCCTTCACGGCCAGGCAGTTGGTGCTGCCCCTGTGCGTCATCGACATTTCGGGCAAAGTGCGGGAAAACGTTGATTATGAATTGCTGGTTCAGGACGTGGCGGACTGGGAAGCCAAGCACGGCAGAATTCCCGAAGGGGCCTTCGTGGCCATCCGCTCCGACTGGCACAAGCGCGAAGACATGAACAACTATGACGACAAAGAGCAAAAACATTATCCGGGCTGGGGCCTGGACAGCCTGAAATTCCTGGTGGAGCGGCGCAACATCGCCGCCATCGGCCACGAAACTTCGGACACCGATTCCGCCGTCGGGGCCGTGGCCTCCGGCTATGCCTGCGAGTATTACATTTTGCAGCAAAACCGTTTTCAGGTGGAACTGATGATAAATTTCGACCAGGTGCC
>JAITVE010000245.1 GCA_031285975.1 Candidatus Adiutrix sp.
GTGTTGTGGCGCCGCTGCCCGGTCGCGGCTGATTCAGTTGCCGACAGGCTGGTCCTGGGGCGCGACGCCCCGGGCGCGCGGAGAGTCCAGAGAGGGATTCGCGTAAAGCCCTCTCTGGCGGGGCTTGGGGCGGAGCCCCATACTAACAAATCTTCAGCCTCTTCATCCTTTTACAATAAACACCCGCCCCGGCGCAGTCTTCTTCTGCTTTTCCAGCCAGCACAGCCCGGGTACTTCGGCCAAGGGCGCCGCGCCCAAGTCAACCCACAGGCGGGCCTGGGACTCATCGGCGGCGGGGGAAACGGTCAAGAGGCTCTTGAATTCAAAAGTCGCAAAGCACCAGTCCAAAATTTGGCGGGCGAAGCCGAGGGCCGGGGGCGCGGCCTCGCGTTTTTCGCCGCCCGCCAGCGCCAGGTGAAGGCGGGCGGTGGCCCCCTCAAAATGGCTGAGGTAGAAAAAACCGGCGTTCCGGCCCGCGGGCCGGGCGGGCGAATCTGACGGCACGCGGCCGAACCCGCGCGAGCTTCCAGCCGAGCCCGCGCTGGCCGCCGCCGGGGCGTAGACCGCGCAAAAGCACTCGGCCTGGCGGGCGAAAAGCTGGAACAGGGCCCGGCTGGACGCGGCGTCGTATAATATCCTGTCCAGCAGCTTTTCGCGGACGGCGTGCTGATACACGGCGTCAACGTCTCCATCGGTCAAATCCCAATACTGTTTGATGTCGCACTGCATACTGATTCCTCCTTGTAGTGGATGCGGCAGTCAGAAACCTTCGCCGCCGTCGTCGAAGCTGAAAATTTTTCGCGGGCCCCGGGTCAGGAGACGCACGCGGACGAAATATTCCCAGTGGCGGCGGTACACCCCGCACAGGCGGGGCTCGGAGCTGGGGCGGCTGTAGTCAAAGCAGCCGAGGTGGTGAAAATTGTGCACATCGGCTTCCACGCACTTGGGCGAGCGGCGGTGCCCGGTGATTTTTTTGTAAAGGCGGGCCGCCTCTGTGGGGGTGATGACGGGTTCTTTTGCGGAAACGACAGGTTCCATGCTGTGTCCTTTCTCTAAGGTCGGCGGTATTCCCGGTCAGCTTCGGCCAGGGCCGCCGCGCGTGCGGCCAGTTTGTCTTCCAGCGCCGCCAGGGGCAGGCCGAGGCCCCGGCAGCGCGCCACGAAATCGCCCAAACTTTGGTGCGAGCGCAGGGCTTCTTCCAGGTGAAAAATTTCTTCGGCCAGGTCGTCGTAACGGCTCAGGGCTCCGCCGACGGCCTCGGCCAGGGTGCCGTGCAGCATTTGTTGCTGAAAATACTCCAACTATTCCCTCCGGGGGTTTGTCGCATAGAGATAATATGAGTCATAAGTTAATAAAAGTCAAGCAAAATAATCTCTACTGGGGAATATTATTCCGGCGGAGACTTTGTTACACTACACTAGATTTGGGAGCTTTCCTCTGTTTCTCCCGCCTCTCGGCTTTTGCTCCCAAAGGATTTTTGCTCCGCCGGGCATTTTTTCATGAGAACATCCCGGCGCTGCCCCTAAGAACCAATGCCGCTTTAGCCGCGGCCGGTTCCGGCTTCGGCTGGCTCTCCCTTTTGCCCGCACGTGACCGCCCTGCCGGGAACCTGACCGCACTCTCGTTTTTTCAATTACCCACAAGCGTTATGGATAACTACGGACTTCAGGAGAGCAATAGCCGGGCGCGTTGTAAAAAATTGTTTTACAAACGCCCACAAGCTGACCTAAAACGTTTGTTTGCCAATGCAATATAGCCCCGGTTCAGAGAAACCGGGGATGGGGGGAGATGTTATGCGTAGAAGTATTGAAGAAATTTTTCGCGCCGCCGCAGGCGACTTGATCGGCCAGCAAAGGGGGGGCCAGGCCCGGCTCTCCAAAGCGTCGGGGGTGCATCCGCCGTACCTCAACGCCATCCTCAAGGGGCACAAGGCGGGCAGCGACGATGTGCGCCGCCGCATCGCCGAGGCCCTGGGCTATCCCGGCCGCCGCTATGAGGAGTTCCTCGACCTGGGGCGGGCCCTTTTGGATCACAACCCCAGGCCGGAATACCCCACGGGTTCCCCCGGCGATGAAATGGCCGACCGGGGCTTTTTTCCCATACCTTTTTCCGAGCACATGCGCCTGGCCCCCGGCGGGATGACTATTCCCATCACCGAGGACAGCGACCAATCCCGCGTCATCGTCCACGTGCCGTCCCTGGGCCGCACCAGCGCCAGGGGGCTCCAGGCCTTCCGCGTCAAAAGCGACGACATGGAGCCGTTGCTGCACCAGGGCGACGATGTGCTGGCCGATACCCGCCGCAATGACCCCCGGCAAATCCGGGAAGGCGCGCTCTATATTCTGTGCTGGGATCTCAGCGACGGCGAGTGCCAGATCAAGCGCCTGCGCTGGGCCGAAAAGCCGCGGCTCCTGGCCGTGGAGTCCATCGCCCCCGCCTACCCGCCGATTTTCAAGGAAACCAAAGAAGTCGCCATCATCGGCGAAGTCATTTACAGCTGGCGGCGGTACGACCACTGAAGTATTTTGCAATGTATCTGCCTTTTATATATTGCAAAATACGCAAACATCCGGGCGCTTTTCACTTTTTGCCCATGACCTTGAAATAGAAAAGCGCTCTGAAGCCTGGTTCGCTTCCCGCCCCATCTCCGCGCCGTTATTCCGGTTTTCGCCGGAATGGCGGCGCATGGGCAGACCTTTGCGCCAAAAGCGCCTGCGGCTGCCCCCAGCCAGCCGAACCGGCTTTGGACATCGGCGTATATCTATGGTATAGTAAACCAGAATGAATTCCAAATAACGTCGGGCCGGTCTTGAAGCGGCCCGCAATGTTTTCAGGATGATGTATGCTTAAATTCGCCTGTTTTCTCCTCACCCTCGCGCTCATGGCCGGGCCCATGAGCGGCGCGGCCGGGGCCCAGCCCGGCGGGCAGGGGGCCGCCCCGGGCAGCCCGGCGGCCATGGATAAAGACGCCCTCCACCTGAACACCATCG
>JAITVE010000281.1 GCA_031285975.1 Candidatus Adiutrix sp.
GCCCCGCTCCCGCCCACGGCCCCAAAAGCCACATAGGCAATCAAGGCCTGGCGCAAAAAGTTATCATTAAAGGCCCCCAGAGCCTGAACTCCGAATAGCGGCCAGAAATCACGTTTTCGAAGGATACGGGCAAAAGTATGCAGAGTGTTCACAATGGTTTTATCCTTTGCTTTTTTTAGAGTGGCTTCGCGGCTAAGATTCTGGATTAGTATGGGGCTCCGCCCCAAACCCCGCCAGAGAGGGGCGAACGCGAGCCCCGCTCTGGACTCTCCGCGCGCCAGGGGCTGCGCGCCCCTGGACCTGCGTGGGGCGGCTAGTGAATCAGTGACAACCGTGTAGCGGCGCCACCACTCGCCTGAACGGCTCAGACAAGTGGCGCCGCCTTACGGCTGGGGAAGAGGGCGCGGCTAGCAATGGCCAGCGACCGTGGAGCAACGCCACAACTCGGCTGAACGCCTCAAACAAGTGGCGTTGCGGTGGCGGCGGGGAGCCTTCCTGCTGTGTGCCACCACCGCCGTCACCCCGGCGAAGGCCGGGGCCTATGCCCTCCGCAGGGGGCGGAACCGGGGCAGTGCCCCATACTAACACATCTTCGCCGCGCAGCCACCACCTACGCCGTCAACGACAGCAGATACCGCCCGGCGTCGGTCAAATATATCGTGCCCCGCTTGAATTGAATCAAACCCAGGCGGGCCAGCCGGTTATAATCCCCGGGCACTTTCTCCCGCAAAACAACATACCACCCCAGCCACCCTTCGCGCATCTCAGCCAGCCCGGCCAGGGCAACCATATCCCCCGCCTCCACGCCCACGGCGGCGAGTATCCACTCCGGGGCCCGCAATTCCAAATTATAGCGGGCCAGCACATCCATCAAATCTTTATTGCGCCGCTTGCCCCGCCAGGCCGACCACAGCCGCCGCAACCAGAACACGGAATTGATGAGCACCGGGCCGGTCATACTGCCAAACTCCAGGGCCAGAGCCCGCCGGAAGGCCGGGCTTCAAAAACCAGCGATTCCTTTAAGGTGGGGTGCTCCACCGCCAGCCGCTCGGCCCACAGGCCGATGGCCGGGCCTTGCGGGGCAGCGGGACTGCCGTATTTCGCGTCGCCCACCACAGGGTGCCCCAAAGCGGCCAACTGGGCGCGGATTTGGTGCTTGAAGCCGGTGGAGAGATTTATTTCCAGCAACGCGAACTCCCCGCAATGGCGGCGCACCCGCCAGTCCAGCACGGCCCGGGCACCCGTTTCACCATCGCGGGCCAAGCGGGTAACGGCGCCGTCACGCACCAATAATTCATCCAGCCGCCCGGCCTCCCCCTTCGGCGACCCGTGCACGAACGCGATGTATATCTTCTCGGCGGTGCGCTCGCGGAACTGGCGGCTGAGGCGGGCCGCAGCTTTGGACGTTTTGGCCAGCACGCACACCCCGCCGACGGCGCGATCCAGCCGGTGGACGAGGCCAACGTAGGCGCGGCCCGGCTTATGGCGGGCCAAATATTCCCCGGCCCAGGTCAAAAGGTCGGGCCGCAGACCGCCGTCCGGCTGGGCCAGGAAGCCCGGCGGCTTTTCCGCTACCAAAAGATGGTTGTCTTCGTATATAATAGTCGCCGTCAACATCCGGGCATTATATAGCGTATGCCGCAACATTTAAAGGGTAAATTTCATGCCTCAAAATTATGACGAGAGCCGGGCCACCCTGGAAGCCGAATTCCGCAAATCCAATCTGCCCCTGAGCCGGGACGAAGCCGACAAATTCTGGCAGTTACACGAATTGTTGGAAAAACGAAACCCCGAAGGCGATCTTACCAGAGTTCGGGGGTTTTTCAATACTTTATATAAACATTACATCGACGGGGCCCTGGCGGCGGAACTCATCAAACCGGAGGGCCTGACGATGGACTTGGGCACGGGGGCCGGGTTTCCGGGCCTGCCGATAGCCATCCGCCGCCCGCAGTGGCCGCTGTTGCTGGCCGAGCCGCGCGGCCGCCGCCTGGCCTTTATGGAGGAAGCGGTGGGGCTTTTGGGCCTGCGCAACGTGGAGTTTTATCCCCACAAAGTCGGCCCCCGCTTCGACCGGCCCATTGAGAATTTCATCACCCGCGATTTTGAATCAGCGGCGGACAGCCTGGCGCGGGCGGCGGGCATTATTCCGCCCGGCGGGCGGGTCTACCTGATGAAGGGCCCGGCGGTGGATGAAGAACTGGCCGAAGCCCGTCGCCTGCCAGAGTGGGACGATTTCGAGCTGGAAGACGACCGGGCCTACCGCCTGGGCGAAGGCGGGCCCCGGCGGCGGCTCCTGACCTTCCGCAAACGGGCCGGAGCCGCCCGCCCCGCGCCGCCCCCGCCCTGGCGGGTGGTGGAGATCGCCAGCCGGGAAAACGCACGCTACAAGGCCTGGCTGCGGGCCCTCTCCGGCCGGGGGCTAAAAAAAGAGGGGCTGGCGGTGATTTCCGGGCGAAAATTCGTGGCCGAAATTTTGGCCGCCCACCCGTACGCGGTGCAGGCCGTGGTGGCCCGGCGGCTGGATGAACTGGAAGGCCTGAACGTGCCGGAAAACCTCACCGTGCACCTAGTGCGCCCGGAACTGTGGCCGGAGCTG
>JAITVE010000409.1 GCA_031285975.1 Candidatus Adiutrix sp.
CCCGATTCAGGTTGAAGGCGGGGAGTGGAACGCGGCGCTGGTAATTCGGGACACCAAGCCGTACCAAAAAGCCCTGCGGGATTATGAAAAAAAGCGGGACATGGAGACCCTGGCCCTCACCGACTCCCTGACCGGCCTTTACAACCGCCGCTATTTCGACCGCCGCCTGGGCGAGGAACTGAAGCGGGCGGAGCGTTACGGCTCCCCCCTGGCCTTGATAATGATTGACTTTGACCATTTCAAGGAAGTCAACGACCTCTTCGGCCACCTGGTGGGCGACGAAGTGCTGGTGACGGCTTCGCGGATACTGTCCCGGGGCCTGCGGGATGTGGACGCGCTCGTCCGCTGGGGCGGCGAGGAATTCATGATTATCATGCCGGAAACCGGCGTGGAGACCAGCCTGAAAGCCGCCGTCCGGCTGCACGCCCTCATTGGCGAAGCCCAGGAGTGGCGGAGCCTGGCGCCGGGCCTGGCGGTCACCGTCAGCATGGGGCTGGTCAACATCCCCTGGGCTGAGGGCCCGCTGTCGGCCAACCAGGTGCTCAGTATGCTGGACCAGGCCCTCTACAAAGCCAAAAACAACGGCCGCAACCAAATCATCCGCTACATCGCCGAGCGCGACGCCTTTGAGCGGGTTTAACTATTTTGCTATTTTTCTGATGCTGCTTCCTTCATGGCCGCTTCCAACATGTTAATAATTTCGGCGGCGGCTGGGGTTTGGTTTTGCCGGGCTCGGGCTACATCCAGGGCCGTTTCACCGTCATCATTGCGCAGGGTAACATCCGCACCGGCTTTTAAAAGAGTTTTGACTGTGTTCGGGTTGGAATTTCTGGCGGCGGCGGCCATCAGCGACGTGTATCCGGTTTCGATTTCCTCGTTGACCAAACAACCAGCCTCCAGCAACAACTCAATAATTTCAGGCTCGGAAGAGAAGGCGGCGCTCGTAAGAGGTGCTGTACGGGGCTGACCGTGCCGTATGTCGGCCCCAGCATCAAGTAAGAGTTTCAGCAGGGCTATATGTTCGTCCACCGATAGAGGCACGGCACTGCGACCGGCGGCTTCCACCAAAGGAGTATTACCATAGTTATCAATAGCGTTAACATCTGCTCCGGCCACCAAGAGGGTTCTGATAAAATCCAGGTGCCCGGATATGACTGCTTGATGAAGCACGGTTGCTCCCAATGAGTCTTTGGCATTAACATCGGCTCCGGCCTTCAGAAGAATTTCGGCCTTGGCCACCCCGATTTCCGGCTCATTAAAAACCAAGACCACTAACGGTGCTGGCCCTGGTTCTCCATCGGCAGCGTTGACGTCGGCCCCAGCGGCCACAGCCGCAGCCAGTTGCTCAACGGTGCCGCCTAAGCAAATTCCAAGCACTTCATCTCTTGAAGGCGGAGCAGTCCGTACCGTAGCCGCCAACAAGAGCACCAGGCAGCCCAAGGCCAGAACCGCAGCGAATATTTTCCTCAATCCAAAAAAATTATCCGTCTGAGACATGGCCATAACTCCTGTACTGTGAAGGAATATCAATGCTGACTAGAATTTTTTGGCGGTAACATCGTGTATTTATTGATGTTGTCGTTCCAAATATCTGCCAACTGATGGGAACATCCTACCACCGCTCTGCGTTCAAAACAACGGAAAAATGCCGCCGGGCCGGGGCCAAGCCCCGCCCTGATCATTTGCGCAAAAAGTAAATGCGTCTCCCCATAAAAAACCGCAACAAGCCGCTTGCCTTTGTCCCGGCTTTGCCTTATTATTAACGATTGTGCGGCTTCATAACGGAGCCGCGAAATGTGTCGGGGCGTGGCGCAGCCTGGTAGCGCAACTGCTTTGGGAGCAGTGGGTCGTAGGTTCAAATCCTATCGCCCCGACCATTTACAATTCAGCGCCATATGGGTTAGCTTCAGAGACCGGCTCTACCGTCCGGCTGGTTTTAAATGGTTTTGAACATGCCTTCTTCTGCTATGACCATAACGGCCGGCCTTTCCCCGGCCTTTAAAGTATGCGCGGCAACGCTTTTGTCGCTTTGTCTGCTGCTGGCCGCTCCGGCGGGGGCCTTTTGGGCCGACACCGACTACCTGGCCGACCGCCAGGCTCTG
This sequence comes from Candidatus Adiutrix sp., assembly GCA_031285975.1. Taxonomy (GTDB): domain Bacteria; phylum Desulfobacterota; class Desulfarculia; order Adiutricales; family Adiutricaceae; genus Adiutrix. The sequence goes on from JAITVE010000409.1 coordinate 2,103, forward strand.
GACAGCCTTCAGCGGGAAGCCTTCCTCTATATGTGGGAAGACGGCGACCCGGAATCCGGCATGGCCTATGAGGCCAACTTCGGCTGGGAAGAGCGGCCCGTGGCCGTGGGCGGCTCGGGCTTCGGCGCGGCGGCCATTGTGGTGGCCGCTGACCGGGGCTGGATATCCCGCGACCAGGCCCTGAGCCGTTTACTCAAAATCGCCCGCTTCCTGACCAAAACCGCCGAGGCCCACCCCCAGTGGCACGGCGGCTTTCCCCACTGGCTCAGCGGCCGCACCGGCGAGGTCTTCAATTACGGCGACGGCGAAGTTATCGACACGGTGGAGACCGCGCTCCTGATGCAGGGGCTCCTCATCGCCCGGGCCTATTTCAATGGCCCCGGCAGTGAAGCGGAGTTGCGCGGGCTCATCACCAAACTGTGGCACGCCGTGGAGTGGGACTGGTTCAGCAACAGCCCGGAAGAAGAAAACGGCATCTTTTGGCACTGGTCGCCCGACCCCGAACGGGGCTACCTGGGCCTGAGAATCCGGGGCTATAACGAGGCCCTGATTACCTATGTGCTGGCCCTGGCCTCACCCACGCACCCCATCAGCCGCAAAACTTATGACTATTGGAGCACCGGGCCGGACTACCGCACCCGCACCGTTTTCGGCTACCGCCTGGAGGGAACCTCCCCGGACGGCGGCCCCCTGTTCCTGGCCCACTATTCCTTCGTCGGGCTCGACCCCCGCCGCCTGGCCGATAAAAAAGTGCCCGGCGGCTACTTTGCCCGCAACGTGGCCCAAACCCTTTCCAACCGCGAGTATTGCCTGACCGAGGCCCCCTCCGCCAACCAGTACGGCCCGAATTTTTGGGGCCTGAGCGCCAGCCAGATTAAAGACGGCTACACGGCCTCCAGCCCGGCCAACGACCAGGGCGCCGTGGCCCCCACCGCCGCCCTGTCGTCCATGCCCTACACCCCCCATTATTCCATGGAGGTCATGCACAACCTCAAGAGCATGATGAATGGGCGGGCCTGGAGCTGGTTTGGGCCCCTGGACGGCGTGAGCCCGCACGAGGGCTGGGTCAGCGACCATTACCTGGCCATCGACCAACTGCCCATAGTTTTGATGGTGGAAAATTACCGCTCCGGCCTCTTGTGGAACCTCTTCATGGCCGACCCGGAAGTGCGGGCCGGTCTGGACGCGGCCGGTCTCACGCCGCCGGAACTGAAAGAGGGTTTTCCCGAGGCCGTGGTCACGGTGGCCAAAGAAGGCCGCAAATACGTCCCCGATGCGTATGACCTCCGCCGCCACCCGGACACGGGCCTGTACTCCGTGCCCTTCTGGTGCCAGACAGCGGAAGAGGTCACCTTCACCGTGGCCGGGCCCGAGAACGCCCCGCCTCTCTTCGAGCAAAGCGTTAAAACCACCCCTGGCCGTAACTTCCTCACCTTCCCGCAGTTCCGCCGCAACGACGGCAAGGTGCTGACGCTCACCCTCACCACCACCCGGGGGCAATATACCCTGCCGATGCGATTGCACTGACCACTATGCCAGTTGCAATCAGATTACTATAAGTTTGATTGCAACTGACTATCAACTCCGCCACTGCGGCGCCACTTGTCTGAGCCGTTCAGGCTAGTTGTGGCGCCGCTACCCGGTCGCTACGGCTTCACTAGCCGACACTCTGGTCCTGGGGCGCGCACCCCCTGGCGCGCGGAGATTCTTAAGAGGGCTTCGCGCTAAGCCCTCTTAAGCGGGGCTTGGGGCAGAGCCCCATACTTATCCAGAATCTTCGCCGCGAAGCATCCCTATTAATGCTGCCCGTGGCGCATCATTTCAGCAACTTCATAGGCAGCGTTGGCCTGGCTGAGCTTTTTCTGCTCTTTGAGGATATCGCCCAGAACTTTGTGGGCTACATAGCTTTTGGGGGCCAGGCGGGTGGCCAACTGGCTTTCGGCCAGGGCGGCCATGTTATCGCCCATGCGCTGGTAGCACATGGCCACCCAGATGTGGGGCTCGGCCATGTCGGATTTTATGGCGATGAGGCTTTTGAGGAGCGCCACAGCCTCTTTGTAACGGTACTCGTTGTAGAGCATCTTGACTTTGGTCAGCACCAGTTCGCCGTGGTAGGGCCACTTGACCAGGCCGCGTTCCAGCCACTGGATGCCTTCTTCGTACTGGCCGATGCTGAACAGGTATTTCATGAAGCGCACGGTGTCGCGGTGGTCGGGGTTGGCTTTCAGGCCGCAGGTCAGGATTTGGGCCAGCTCGGTCATGCGCTGGCCTTCTTCGAAGTTGCCCATTTCGGAAAGCATTTCGCCCATGAGCACTCGCGGCTGGGGTTCGCGGGGGCGCTTGTCGGCCAGCTTGCGATAAATGTCCAGGGCGGCTTCTTTCTGCTTGTTTTTGCGGTAGAAATCGGCCAGGCGGTATTGCAGGTCTTCGTTGTCGGGCTCCAGGGCCACGATTTCCAGCAAATATTTGAGGGATTCCTCGGGCTGGCTCTGCTTTTGGTAGAGGTTGAAGAGCCGCCAGCGAATGCCCGTGTTTTGCGGCTGAAGCGCGGCGGCTTCTTTGAGGGCGTGGAGGCCTTCCTCAAGGCGGTTTTCCTTGAGGCAGAGTTCGCCCATGGCCATTTTGGCCTGGGCGTCGCTGGGGTTTTCCTTCAGCTTTTTCATGAGCTGGCCCCAGCGGATGAGGCGGTCGCCCTCGGACAGGTTGCCCTGCCGCTTTTCGGCCTCGCCTTTGAGGATGAAAAATTCGTAATCGTTGGGATATTGGGCCAGCCCGGCCTGGTAGACCTGGTACATTTTTTTGTTGGCGCGCAGTTCGCCATAGACGCGGCCCATGGTTTTCAACAGTTCGCTGTTGCCCGGCGTGTAAAATTGGGCCACCAGGACGGGCTCGATCATGGAGACGGCGATTTTGGCCTGTTTGCGGTCGAGGAAGGCCTGGGCCAGGGCGGCTGCGGCTTCGATGTCGTCGCGGTTGTGCAAAAGGCGCTCCAGGCTGTCGGCAATGGTGAACTCGCGGTTGGACTCCTCAGTCAGGCCCATGCGGAAGTAGACGCGCCCCAGGCCGTCGTAGGCCGGAACCGACAGGGGCCGCAGGGAGAGGATGTTGCGATACCATTGAATGGCTTCCGCCAGCCGCCCCTGCCCGGCCAGGGCGTTGGCCCGCCGCAGCATACTGCTGGGCCGCCGCTGGAGGCCCAGGGCGGAGAGGAAGTAGTCAAAAATATCTTCAAAGGGCGGGATGAGCCGGATGCGGGCCCATATCCACTGGAGCGCGGTGAGGACGGCCATGATGATGGCCGTGTGTTTTTTCGCCTCTTTCTTTTCCTCTGTCTCCAGGGGGGGCAGGGTGGCGGTGGGCGAATCCAGGGCTTCCTGGGGAAAATCTGAGGCGGGGGCGCTTTGGGCTTCCGCCGGGCCCTGCGGTTTGCCGGGGGCCGCCGGGGGAGGCGGCACGGCCGCGTCAAGGCCCGGGAGCCCAGCGGGCTGGCCGACGGCGGGGGGATTCTGCCCGGCAGGGGAGCCCATCAGGTCGTCGAGGTTTATCTCGCTGTTGTCGGCTGCTGCTGCCTCCACATAGGCTGAGGCTCCGGCGGCCTGGTCGCGGGCTGCGCTTTTTTTCTGATCCTCGGGCGGATTCGGGAGTTTTTTCTCGGCCACGGCACACCATTGTCCTGACAAATTTTCCGGCCCCAAAGCGGCCGCTTACGAGGGATGCAAAAAAAGTGCCGAAATTCAGCGGCGGAGGCTTGACAAATGGCCGAATTCGTTATTTTTCCTCAGCGGGGATATCCGCCTGGCCCCGCAACTCCTCTTTGGGCTGCCAATAGCCGGGCAGCACCAGGGCCCGATCCTGGGCTTTTTGCTGTTCGTCAGTCCAGGTTCCATCAGTTCCGGCGGGGGCTCCGATGGCCAGCAGGGCGGGCAGCAGCGCGGTCAGGCGGTCGGCGG
>JAITVE010000413.1 GCA_031285975.1 Candidatus Adiutrix sp.
GCCCGGCGCGCGAAAAAAACACCGGCGGCCCAGGATGTGGTGTTCCTGAGCCGCCGTGTTTCTATATATCCACAATTACTGGATAAGCCTGGGCGCGTCGGCGAAGTCGTCGTCTTCGGGGGCTTCCGGGCCGCCCCCTGCTCCCTCCCCTGCCCCGCCGCCGAGGCCAATGAAGATCAGGCCGTCCCCAGCCGGGTTGACGGCGACTTCCAGCAGTTGCCCGTCGATAATGTCGCCGCTCAGGATGCCCATGGCCAGGGGATCCATCAACTGGGTCTGGATGGCCCGTTGCAGGGGCCGGGCCCCGTAGACATTGTCGAAGCCGGAGCGGGCCAGGAAGCGGACGGCTTCCGGCGACAGGCGCAGCGTCAGCTTGCGCTCGGCCAGCCGTTTGGCCAGGATAGCCACCTGGATTTCGACGATGCGCTCAATTTCCGCTTCGCTCAGGGCGTGGAAGATGACGGCATCGTCCACCCGGTTCAGGAATTCCGGCCTGAAATGGCCGCGCAGGGCCTCCATCACCCGGCCGTGCATGGCTTCCGGCTCACGCCCGGCAGCGTCCACGATGAACTGCGAGCCGATGTTGGAGGTCATGACCACCACCGTGTTTTTGAAATCAACGGTGCGGCCCTGGCCGTCGGTGAGGCGGCCGTCGTCCAAAAGTTGTAGCAGAATGTTAAAAACCTCGGGGTGGGCCTTTTCGATTTCATCGAAGAGGATCACGCTGTAGGGCTTGCGGCGCACGGCTTCGGTGAGGTAGCCGCCCTCTTCGTAGCCCACGTAGCCCGGAGGCGCCCCGATGAGCCGGGCCACGGTGTGCTTTTCCATGAATTCGCTCATGTCCAGGCGAATCATGGCGCTTTCATCATCGAACAAAAATTCCGCCAAAGCCTTGCCCAACTCGGTTTTGCCCACGCCGGTGGGGCCCAGGAAAATGAACGAGCCGATGGGGCGGCCTGGGTCGCCGATGCCCGCCCGGGCCCGGCGCACGGCCCGCGAGACGGCCGCTATGGCCTCCTTTTGGCCCACCACCCGAGCCGCCAGGCGTTCTTCCATCTTGACCAGCTTTTCCCGCTCCCCTTCCAAGAGACGGTTGACGGGAATGCCCGTCCACTTGGCCACGATTTCGGCGATGTCGTCCGCGTCCACTTCCTCGCGGATCAGGCCAGCGGAATTTTCCGCGCCCAACGTCTCCAACTCCTTATTCAGGGCGGGCAAGCGGCCATATTGCAATTCGGCGGCGCGGGCCAGGTCGCCGTCCCGCTGGGCGGCTTCAAATTCCGAGCGGGCGGCCTCTATTTCTTCCTTGAGGGCCGCCGCGCGGGTGACCACGCTTTTGTCTTCCTGCCACTGGCGGGTCATGGCCTCTTCCTTGACCCGCAAGGCTTCCAGTTCTTTTTCCAGCTTGGCAAGGCGGTCTTGCGCGCCCCGGTCGTGCTCCTTTTTCAAGGCTTCGCGCTCCACGGAGAGGGTCAAGACGCGCCGCTTGATTTCGTCCAGTTCCGAGGGCAGGCTGTCGATTTCCATACGCAGGCGGCTGGCCGCTTCGTCAATCAAATCAATGGCCTTGTCCGGCAGGAAGCGGTCGGTGATGTAGCGGTGCGACAGGGTCGCGGCGGCCACCAGGGCGCTGTCCTTGATGCCCACTTTGTGGTGCACTTCGTAGCGTTCCTTCAAGCCGCGCAGAATGCTGACGCTGTCCTCCACCGAGGGCTCGGGCACTAGCACGGGCGCGAAACGGCGTTCCAGGGCCGGGTCTTTTTCAATATTTTTGCGGTACTCGCCGATGGTGGTGGCCCCCACGCAGCGCAGTTCCCCGCGGGCCAGGGGCGGCTTGAGCATATTGCCCGCGTCCATGGAGCCCTCGGACTTGCCCGCCCCCACCAGGGTGTGCATTTCGTCGATGAACAGGACGATCTCACCGTTGGAGGACTCCACCTCTTTGATGACCGATTTCAGCCTCTCCTCGAACTCGCCCCGGAACTTGGCCCCGGCCACCAGCGCCCCCATGTCCAGCGACAGGATACGCTTATTTTTCAACGACTCCGGCACGTCGCCCGAGACAATGCGCCGGGCCAGGCCCTCGACGATGGCCGTTTTGCCCACGCCTGGCTCACCAATGAGCACCGGGTTGTTTTTGGTGCGCCGGCTCAAGACCTGAATGACGCGGCGGATTTCCTCGTCCCGGCCAATCACCGGGTCGAGCTTTTGCCGCCGGGCCTCGTCAGTGAGGTCGCGGGTGAATTTTTGCAGGGCCTGGTATTTTTCCTCGGGATTCTGGTCGGTAACCCGCTGGCTGCCGCGCAGTTCCTGGAGCACCCGAAACACCAGGTCGCGGGTGAGGCCGTGCCCGGCGAAAATGCGGGCCGCCGGGTCGTCCTTTTTGGCCAGAACGGCCAGCAGCAGATGCTCGGTGGAGACGAACTCGTCGCGCATCTTTTCGGCCTCGGCCATGGCGATGTCCAGCACGGTTTTGAGGTCAGGCCCCACGTAGCCGGAGAGGCCCGAGCCGGATATTTTCGGGAGCTTTTCCAGTTCCTTCTCCAGGCCCTCCAGAATCAGCGCCGCCGGAGTCCCGGCCTTGGCCAGGATAGGCCGCACAATGCCTTCCGGCTGGCTGACCAGGCTGTAGGCCAGGTGCAGGGGCGTGATTTCCTGCTGGCCCTTTTTGTCGGCCAGGCTCTGCGCGTCCGCCAAAGCTTCCTGGCTCTTTATCGTAAATTTATCGTAACGCATAGGAAACCTCTATGAAAATTTTGCACACTTCTAACTGTAATGATGCCGCGAAGAACTGTCAAGCCCGGCAGTGGCGGTGCAGCGACGTATGTGTTTGCCGACCAAGCCCTTTATACCGTGCCCCTATCTGCCGCTTACCCCGCTGCTTGCCACCGGGCTTCACAATGATTATACTTACGCAGGAAGCAAAAGTATTGCAGAAGCAGGAGAATGGCTGTGCGCCAGGAACATTTTGATATTTCAGGCATGACCTGTTCGGCGTGTTCGCGCCGGGTTCACCAGGCCGCCGCCGCTTTGGACGGGGTGCGCGAGGCGAACGTTAATTTGCTGAAGAACCGGCTGACGGTGAGCTTTGACGAGCGGGCCGTCTCCGCGAACGACGTTGCGGCGGCTGTGGAAAAGGCCGGATATGGGGCCGCGCTGCGCAACGGGCAGGCGCGGGCCATTGCCGCTCCCACGGAAGACCCCGCAATCGCGGAACTGCGGGCCATGAAAGTGCGGCTGGGGCTGTCGTTTCTGTTCACTGTGCCGCTGTTCTATCTGGCAATGGGGCACATGGCGGGCCTGCCGCTGCCGGGCTTTTTCCTCGGGGCGCAAAACGCCGCCGCCTTTGCTTTCACGCAGCTTTTGCTGACCGTGCCGGTGGTGGCCGTCAATTTCAAATACTATCGGGTGGGCTTCAAAACCCTTTTCGCGGGCGCGCCGAATATGGATTCCCTCATCGCCCTGGGCTCCGGGGCGGCGGTGGTTTTCAGCGTGTACACCGTCTACAAAATGCTCTTCGCCCTCGGAGCCCCCGCTGGCGGCGACCACTTGGCCATAGCGTATCATTACGCCGAAAGCCTGTATTTTGAATCGGCGGCCATGATTTTGACCCTCATTACCCTGGGCAAATTTTTCGAGGCCCGGGCCAAAGGCAAAACCTCGGAAGCCCTCACCAAGCTCATGAACCTGGCCCCCAAAACGGCCACCGTGCGGCGAGCCGGGCGGGAGGAAGAGATTCCCCTGGAAGAAGTGCGCGTCGGCGACGCCTTGGTGGTCAAGGCCGGGGCCGGGGCGCCGGTGGACGGGGTCATTATCGAGGGAGCTGGGTTTTTGGATGAATCGGCCCTCACCGGCGAGAGTCTGCCCGTGGAAAAGAAGGCCGGGGACGCGGTGACCGGGGCCACCATCAACACCGCCGGGCACTTTGTGATGCGGGCCGAGCGGGTGGGCGACGACACCACCCTGGCCCAGATAATCAAGCTGGTGGACGAGGCCACGTCCAGCCAGGCCCCCATCGCCCGGCTGGCCGACCGCATCAGCGGGGTTTTCGTGCCGGTGGTCATTGCCGTGGCCCTGGGGGCGGCGGCTGCCTGGCTGGCGCTGGGGCACGATTTGGAATTCGCCCTCACCATCGGCATTTCAGTGCTGGTCATCTCCTGCCCCTGCGCCCTGGGGCTGGCCACGCCCACGGCCATCATGGTGGGCACCGGGCGGGGGGCGGTGTTCGGCATTCTGCTGAAATCGGCCCAGGCCATTGAGACCGCCCAGAGTGTGGACACCGTGGTGCTGGACAAAACCGGCACCGTCACCGAAGGCCGCCCGGCGGTCACCGAGATTGTGCCCGCCGAGGGCCTCAGCGAGGCGGAACTGCTGGCTGCGGCCTATTCCCTGGAAAAACTCTCCGAGCATCCCCTGGGAAAAGCCATTGTCGCGGAAGCGGAAAAGCGCGGCCTGGCGGCCCGCCCGGTGGAGGATTTTGCCCAAATCCCCGGGCAGGGGCTGGCTGGAAGCCTTGACGGCCGCCGCATCCTGGCCGGGAACGCCCGCATTTTTTCAGAGGCGGCGGCGGGGCAAGCCTGGCTGGAGCAAGGGGAAGCCCTGGCCGACGAAGGCCGGACAGTGCTCTATTTCACCCGCGATAACGAGCCGCTGGGCCTCATTGCCGTGGCCGACCCCATCAAAAAAACCAGCCGCCAGGCGGTGGCCGAACTGCGGGCCCTGGGGCTGGACGTGGTGATGCTCACCGGCGACAACCGCCGCACCGCCGAGGCCGTGCGGCGGCGCCTCGGCCTGGAGCGGGCGCTGGCCGAAGTGCTGCCCCAGGACAAGGAGCGCGAAATACGGGCCTTGCAGAGCGCGGGCCGCAGAGTGGCCATGGTGGGCGACGGCGTCAACGACGCCCCGGCCCTGGCCCGGGCCGAAGTGGGCCTGGCCCTCGGCGCGGGCACGGACATTGCCATTGAGTCTGCCGACATCGTGCTCATGAAAAGCGACCCGCTGGACGTGGCCGCCGCCATTCAACTGAGCCGGGCGGTGATGCGCAACATCCGGCAAAATCTCTTCTGGGCCTTCTTTTACAACGTGGTGGGCATTCCCGTGGCCGCCGGGGTCTTTTACGGCCTCTGGGGCCTGACCTTGAGCCCCATGCTGGCGGCGGCGGCCATGAGCCTCAGTTCGGTGAGCGTGGTGTCGAACGCCCTGCGCCTACGCTCCTTCGCCCCCAGGCGGCTGACCGCTGATGAAAACATTGACGAACCGGCGGCCGGCACATGCGCCGCAAACTCTTCTGTCTCAAATACTTCTGCAATAGAAAGGAAGCACATCATGAAAAAAAACATTCACATTGAAGGCATGAACTGCGGGCACTGCACCGCCTCGGTCGATAAAGCCCTGCGGGCCCTGGCCGGGGTCGGCGAAGTCGCGGTTGACCTGGGAACCAAAGCGGCCACGGTGGAAGCCGGGGCGGGCGTTACCGACGACGCGCTGCGGAAAGCGGTGACGGACTTGGGGTTCAGCGTCACCGGCATAGACTGAGACGCGGAGGAGAAAAAGGCATGGGCCCCGGCCTTCGCCGGGGTGACGCAGTGGGGGCACATTACATTGCCCCCGAACAAAAAGCCGGGCCGTCCTTCAAATTGAAGGAC
>JAITVE010000079.1 GCA_031285975.1 Candidatus Adiutrix sp.
CTCAGGGCTTCCGGGTCGAGATTCATCCAGAGCATCACCTGCCCGGCCACCAGGCGGGCCGCCTCGGCCATGCCTTCGGGCTGCTTGACCCGCTTTTCCGGCGGGCCCGCCCAGGCCTCGGCCCGGCCGCCCTGCACCGTAAGGCCGGACGGCGCGGGTTCCACGTATTCCCACTCCAAATAATCAGGCCGGGAAAAATGAAATTTGCCTTTGGAAACAAGCGGCTCGGCTAAAAAATTCAGCTTTTTTTCCTGCACAAATTCGCCGGACAGAGACACAATGCCGCTGAGTTCCGCCTTCAGGGCCAGAAGCCGCTCCCCGGCCTCATCGGCCCAAACGGGGGACGCGGTCAGGAGCAATGCGGCGGTCAGGCCGAGAAAAAAACGTTTCATACAGCCGCCTCTTCCGGCACGAACACGGTGATTTGCCCGGCGGCTAAAAGCTGGCCGCCCTGACGCGCCTCGCCCTCCACCACGGAAAAATCTTCCACCCGGCTGATGATTTTGACGCGCACCAACACCGGCGAACCAATCCGCGCCGGGCTATGCACTGTCAGCCGCTTGAGGCCCACCAGGAACCCGGCGGCGGGGCCCGGCCCCTCACGCCCGGCGGCGGCGAAAGCGGCAAAGGTTTGGGCCATCATTTCAAAGAGGGCCGCTTCCTCCACCCGCCCGTCCTCCCGAACCACCAAGCTGCCGGGGCCGAAGACGGTTTCGGAAACCGCTTCGTCCGCCGACAGTTCTACCAGGCGATCCACCAGGAGCATGGGCGGGCGGTGGGGAATGAGGCCCTCAATGTTCATGGGCAAGACGACGGTCATGACCGGCTCGTCCGCGAACGCTTACTGCATGGCCGCCAAACGACCGTCGATGGCCTGGCGCAGGTAATCCACCCAGTTGTTGTACTGGTTATGGATGGTCTGATCCCCGGCGTCATAGTCCAGGTTGGTGCTGCTTTTGTAGATGATGGAAGAGCTGGAGCCGCTGTAGGGAATTTCCACCTCAGCCTTGTGGGCCCGCACGGCCAGGGAGGCGGTGATGACGCCGGGGGTCAGTTCGCGGGCCACCCAGCCTTTTTCCTGGGCCCCGCCCAGAATGGCGGCTTTGACCTGGCTGGCGCTCAGGCCCTGGCCGTTCAAGCCCGCCACCGGCAGGTTCGAGGTGTTCTTGAGGGACGCCTGGCGCATACAACCGGCGCTCAGGGAGAGAGACAGGATCACAAACAGCAGCATCAGCACAGTTTTTTTCGACATGGGACAATTCTCCTCATTCTTTTCAACAGATATAGGGCGCGTGGCCCAAATTAAACCACGTCATGCAAAACGCGCTGGAAATCCTGCCTTACGCAGCGGCGCAGGCCGCCGTGGGGCAGGGCTTCCCCCGCGAATTGTCCCGGCTCCACCGGGGCTTCGTAGCTGATTTCGATGCGGCCGGGGCGGAAAATGAACGAACCCTTGGGGATGATGCGCCCACTGTGGCGGACGACCACCGGAATGACTGGGCGGTTCAGTTCCACGGCCAGCTTGAACAGGCCGGAGTGGAAGCGGCCCAAACTGCCGTCACGGCTGCGGGTGCCCTCGGGATAGCCGAGAATGGCGGCCCCGTCCGCGATTTCCCGGCGGCATTGCTCCAGAATGCCGCCAAAATCCGCGCCCTCGGTGGGCACATACCCGGCCAGCCGCATGAGGGGGCCGAAAAAAAACAAACGCCTGAACGGCCAGGCCCGGATCAGGATGCAGATGTTGCGCACCGGCTGGGCGGACATGAGGTACAAGTCAAGCCAGGACTGGTGGTTGACCGCCCAGACCGCCGGGGCAAAGTCCGCGACCCGGTGCGCGTGGCGGATATCCAGCCGCACAAAGGGACTGATGGAGGCCAGGTAGAGCCGGGCATACAGCCAGGTGCCTTCCCGCACGCCGCGCGCCCATGACCAGCCGCGCAGACGGCCCGCCAGCAGCCACAGGGGCGCGGCGGCCAAAGCGGCGATGGAAATAATCGCCAGGCAGCCCCAGCACCAGATGTTGGCCGCAATGAGCCGGGCCGCCTCGGCCGCAGGTTTCATACGCGCCGGTCAGCCGTTGGCGGCTTGGCCGCGCTCGGCCTCAATGGTGGCCGCGATAAAATCCGCCACGTCAGACAGGGTGACGATTTCCTTCAGGGCCGCTTTGTCCTGAATCTTGAAATCAAAGGCGCTTTCCAGCACAATGACCATGTCCACCACGTCCAGGCTGTCGAGGCCCAAATCTTCCTTGATCCGGGCCTCCGGGCGCATCTGCGCCGGCTCCAGTTCAAATTCTTCCATCATGGCCTGCGTGACCGTGGCCCAAATTGCATCCGCCATCAATATACCCTCAGGAGTTTTCTAGCAAGCAAATTTTTTGATAACGAGGCTGGCATTCACGCCGCCCAGAGCAAAGCTGTTCTTTATAAGACTTTTTATCATATACTTTTGCGCGGTTTTTGGCAATAACAATCCGCCGCAGTCCGGGTCGGGGTTTTCCAGGTTGTAGTTGGGTAAAAAATGGTTGTGATGCAGCATCCATAGGCTCAAAATCAGTTCCAGCGCGCCGCTGGCGGCCATGCTGTGCCCCAGCTGGCCCTTGAAGCTGTTCACCGGGATTTTATGGCCGAAGATTTTTTCAATGGCCCGGCCCTCGGCCCGGTCGCCCTCCGCCGTGGCCGTGGCGTGGGCGTTGACGGCCTGGATATCGCCGGGCCGGAGCCCGCTGTCGCTCAGGGCTTTAGCCATGCACTCGGCTAAACCCTCGGTATCGGGATGCACCAGGTTGGCCGGTGAGGTGGTGGTGGCAAACCCGGCTATCTCGGCCAGGATGGGCGCGCCGCGTTTTTGGGCATGGGACAAACTTTCCAGCACCATGATTCCGGCCCCTTCGCTGCACACCAGGCCGTCGCGGCCAAGGTCAAAGGGGCGGCTGGCCTGGGCGGGCTGCGCGTTGTGGGAGGCGGCCAGGATGTGGTCGAAGGTTAGGGCGGTCAGCACGTCGAATTCCTCCGCGCCGCCGCAGAGCATAATTTCTTCCCGGCCCGAGGCAATGGTTTCATAGCCCAGCCCCACGGCCTGGAGCCCGGCGGCGCAGGCGGCCGAGGGGGCCAGGGTGCGCCCGGTCAAACCCAGGGCCTGGGCCAGCCCGGCGGCCGCGCCGTGGCCCATGATTTTAAAAAACGTGGCGCTGCGGAGCGTGCCGAAGCCGTGTGCCGTCAAGTACTCGGAAAAAAACTCGGTCATGGTTTGGGGGCTGCCCATGGTGCCGCCGACGGACAGGCCCATGCTGCGGGGATAGTCCTCGGCCAGCCCGGCGCTGGCCAGGGCTTCGCGGGCGGCCAGGCAGGCGAAAACGCCCATGGGGGACATGGCCCGGCGAAAGGCGCGGGGGATGGATTTGACTTCCAGTTCCGGCACGATTCCGGCGGCTTTGGCCCCCAAACCGGCAAAACCTTCCCCGCCGGGCAGCGGCCCCAGGGCGCAGCCGCCGTTTTGAATTTGCGCGCACAGAAGTTTTGCGCCCGGCCCGAAGGGGGAAACCGCGCCCACGCCGCTGATGACCACCCGCTCCCCTTTCATCGCAAAACCTCCAGAATCTCTTGATGTCCGCACAGCGAACCCACGGCCAGGGCCGAGGAAACCAGCGTCCCCAAAAGCCCCGGCAGCACAATGCTTTGCCCGGCCAGGGCCAGGCGGCCCACGCGGGTGACCGGCAAAACCGGGGCCTCGCGGGCGCTGTGCAGCTTGCCGTAAATGCCCGGCCCAAAGTTGAGGCTGTAATCCCCCAGGGTCAGCCCGGAGGCGGCGGCCAATATTTCAATGTCGCCTAACTCCGGGCAGTGCGCGGACAGGGTGGCGCGGGCCGCTTCCGCCTCCCGCTCTTTCCAGGCCTGGTATGCCGGGGTGCGCCCGCCGAATTGACCGGCGTCAGCCGCAGTCAGGGCCACCACGGACAGCGGCCGCCAGCCGTTTTTCCCCGGCCCGCCGCTGATATACAAGGCCCGGCGGGCCGGGTCGAACCAGTTTTCCAAGTCCTCGGGGCAGAGGAAGAGGTTGCGGTGTTCCAGCCAGTTGGAACGGCTGCGGGCGAAAAACATCAGCGGAGAGGGCGTATATTTCAGGCCGGACAAGCGCCGCGACAGCACCGACCGCAGGGCCCCCTCGGGCAACAGGCGGGGCAGGGCCGCCGGGGAGCCGGTGTAGACGCAGAGGTCAAAATCAATGGTCTCGCGCTGGCCGTCGCTCTCCACGCACTCCACAGCCACAGCCGCGTTGTGCCCATCGGTGCGTATGGCCCGCGCCTCGCGCCCGGTCAGGGCCTTCACC
>JAITVE010000238.1 GCA_031285975.1 Candidatus Adiutrix sp.
ACGCTCTTTCCGGCGGGGTTGTCCAGAGACGCGAGCGCGTCGCGGGAATGAATTTTCTGGGGCAGCGACACGGTAAACGTGCTGCCTTTTCCATATTCGGAGCGTACGCTGAGATGGCCTCCCATGGCCTCCACAATGCCCTTTTCCACCGCCGGGATAAACTGGCGGGGGATGACGCCGCCCACGATGCGGTCTTCAAAGACAAAGCCTTCGCCGCGCGGCATGGGTTCCATGTCGATAACCGCGTCACCGTACTGGCCCTTGCCGCCGGTCTGCTTCTTGTACTTGCCCTGCACCTTGAGGGCCTTGGCCTTGATGGTTTCCTTGTAGGCCACCTTGGGGGCCTTCAGCACCATTTCCACGCCGTATTTACGTTTCAGCTTTTCCAGGGAAGTGTCGATGTGCACCTGGCCCATGCCGGAGAGGATCATTTCCTTGGTCTGGTCATTGCGGTGCAGGCGCAGGGTCTGGTCTTCGGCCAGCATTTTGTTGATGGCCGCGAAAACTTTTTCCTCGTCGCCCTTGCTCTTGGCTTCCACGGCAAAGGTAACCACCGGCTCCATGCTTTTGGGCACGGGGAAAATGATGGGCGCGGCTTCATCGCAAATGGTGTCGCCGGTCACGGTGTTTTTCAGCTTGGCCACGGCCACGATGTCGCCGGGGCCCGCCTCGTCGATGGCCTTTTGGGACTTGCCCTCCAGGGCCAGAAGCTGGCCGAAGCGTTCCTTCTGCTCCCGCTTGGGGTTGAAAAAGCCGCTGTCCGGGGTGATGGTGCCGCTGATGACCCGGAAGACGGAAAGCTGCCCTAGGGAATCGGCCACGGTTTTCAGCACAATGCCGCTGAACGGCGCGGCCGGGTCGGGCATACGGCTGTCGGCTTCGCCGTCCGGCCTTTTGCCGGGGCGGCCCCCGCGCACCAGGGGGGAGGGCAGGGTCAGGATCATGTCCATAACCTGGGACAGGCCAATCATTTTCAGCCCGGAGGCGGGCACCACCGGAGCGATTTTGCAGGCCAGAATTTCCTGTTTGTAGCCTTCAAGAATTTCTTCAGGGGTGATTTCCTGCCTTCCAGGTATTTTTCCACCAGCGCGTCGTCAGCCTCGGCCACGGCCTCGACCAGTTTGTCCTTCCATTCGGCGATGAGGTCGGCCATGTCCGCCGGGGCGTCGGTCTCGGTGAACTTGCCGCCGTCTTCATACAGATAGGCCTTGCCGGTCAGCAGGTTCACCAGGCCCTTGAAATTGGCCTCGGCCCCGATGGGCAGGAACACCGGCACGGCCCGGGGGCCGGTGAGGGATTCGTTAATGTCGGTGAGCGTACCGTAAAAATCGGCTCTTTCTCTGTCCATTTTATTGATGACGATCATGCGCGGCAATTTATAGACGTTGGAGAAATCCCAAGTTTTTTCAGTGGAAACTTTCACCCCGTCCACGGCGTCAATCACCATAATGGCGGCGGAGACCCCGTTGAGAACGGTTTTGGTGTCGTTCAGAAAGTTTTCGTCGCCGGGGGTGTCCACAAAGGTCACCTGATGCTTTTTCCAGGGGAAGGAGTGGAAAGCGGAGTTGATGCTGCTGGTGCGCTTGATTTCCTCCGGCTCGGAGTCGAGCACGGAACTGCCTTCCATGACCGAGCCCAAACGGCTGGTGACCTTGTTGTAGAACAAAAAGGCCTCGGCCAGCGTGGTTTTGCCGGCCCCGTTATGGGCAATCAAGGCGATGGTTCTTTGTTTGGCGACGTCTTTCATGGTTCACCCCTGGCTAACTGAATATAGATATTGACCGAAACATTCGGCACGGTAAAAGCTATAGGGAACTGTTGTTGAAAACGCGTCATATGGCGGAAAACAGAGGGAATATGACTCTCCACCATATGTTCGTAAGAGTATGGTGTAAAAGCCCCCCTTTTGTCAAGTCGTGGTTTGAAAGATGTTAAAGTTTTTACCGGCCATGGCCTTCGCCCGAAGCCTGAGACCGGCTGATACGGCCATAGCGGCGGGCGGCCAACGGCCAACGGCCAACCGCCAACCGCCGCCACGCTGTCCTCGTGCGCAAGCGTTTCCTCAATCAGGGGAAACTCATTTGGGGAAAAGCGCCTCACATGCGAACCACTTCGTCATTCCGGAGAAAGCCGGAATCCATCTCCAGTGGAGCGGCTTGTCGGCACACTCTACCTGCCTTTTCCCGTCATTCCGGCGAAGGCCGGAACCCATGCCTTTCTCTTGGCGGCGTATTGCATCCCCGTCACGCCCCCGCCTCGTCATTTCTGCGGAGGCAGGAATCCATTTCCAGAGGAGTATAACGTTACCGACTAGGCCGTTGCCGCCGGCATGACGGCAGGAGGAAACAAAAGGCGGTGAAGGCAGAGCGCTTTCTCCAAATGAGGTTGCCCCGCGTTTTCAATCTAAATCTTGCCACTCGGGGCACCACATGATATAGTAGGTAGGATTTAAATCTATAAATAGGCCTCGGGCCTGGACGCACCAAATGTCATATAAAAACGAACTCCAAAAAATGTTCGACCTGCAGAAGTTCGGCATGAAATTCGGCCTGGACGGCATGAAGAGCATTTTGCGTAACTTGGGCGATCCCCATGCGGGGTTGAAATGCGTGCATTTGGCCGGCACCAACGGCAAGGGCTCGGTGGGCGTTATGCTCACGGCTATGCTGGCGCGGGCCGGGTATCGGGTGGGGTTTTATACGTCTCCGCACCTGGGCACCTTCCGCGAGCGCATCAAGATTGGCGACGCGCTGATTGGCGAAAGCGAAGTGCTGGCCTTGAGCGAGCGGGTCTGGCGGGCCTGCGACCCGGAGTCGCCGCCGACGTTTTTTGAGTTCGTCACGGCCATGGCTTTCCTCCATTTCAAGGAGAGCGGGGTGGATGTGGCGGTCATTGAAGCCGGGCTGGGGGGGCGGCTGGACTCCACCAACGTCATTGAGCCGCTGGTTTCGGTCATCACCAACGTCTCTCTGGAGCACACCGAGCAGTTGGGCGACACCGTGGCCAAAATCGCTTCGGAAAAAGCGGGCATCATCAAGCCCGGCGTGCCGCTGGTCACCGGCAAGCTGGCGGCGGAAGCTGAGGACGTGATCCGCGCCACCGCCGCTGAAAAGCGGAGCCCGGTTTTGGCCGCCGGGCGCGATTTCACCGCTGAAATCACCGCTTTCGACGAGCAGGGCCGCCCAACCATCAATTTTACCCAAGGGTCGCGGGCTCTTCGTGACCTGAAGCTGAACCTGGCCGGGCCGCACCAGGCGGACAACGCGGCCGCGGCGCTGGCGGCCCTGGCTCCGCTGGCCGGGCGCGGTTTCACGGTCGGGGAAGCGCAGATTCGGGACGGGCTGGCCCAGGCCGTTTGGCCGGGCCGGGCCGAAAATTTTGCGGCTGGGACGTGGCCACCGGAAGGCGCCCCTGGCCGGGCTCCGCTGATTTTGGACGGGGCCCACAACCCGGACGGGGCGCGGGCCCTGGGCGAACTGCTGTCGAAAATGCGCTATGGGCGGCTCCACCTCATCGTGGGCGTTATGGCCGATAAGGACATTGCCGGGGTGCTGGGGCCCGTGTATGCCAAGGCCGACCGGCTGTATCTGAGCCGCCCGGTCTTCAAGCGGGCCGCTTCGCCGGAATTGTTGTTGGAGAAAATCCGCGCGGCCTTCGGCGAGCCCACAGTCAAAACCACGCTTCACCCCGACCTCCCCGGCGCCCTGGCCGCCGCCGCCGCTGAGGCCGAGGCGGGGGATTTGGCGCTGTTGAGCGGTTCGCTGTTTACCGTCGGCGAAGGCCGGGCCTATTTGACCGGCTTCGGCGAAGTCGAATCGAATTGAACCCCGGAAGGATGACTATTTGAGCCTCCGCCACGTTGCCAACATGCTTGAAAAAACCTCCAATCGCGCCATCCTGGCCGTCTTGGGGGTATTTTTGCTGGCGTGGCTGCTGGCGGCTTCGCCCCTCGCGGCGCAGGGCTCCTATACCGGGCGTCTGGAACCGCCCAAGGTGACGGTGCAGATTGCGGGCGACCCGCCGGTCACCCTGACCGCCGACGATATTCTAGCTGACCTGAACCGCGACCTGAGCCACTTCATCGGCAACGTCAAGATTGTGCGGGGAGCGGAAACCATTGTGGCCGACCGGGCTGTGTGGCACGAAGGCAGCAACACGGCCGAAATTTCCGGCAACATCAGGATCACCGCCCCGGATTTCAGCATCACCGCCACGCGGGCCGTGGTCAACCTTGACCTCAACCTGGCCAAAGTCTATGACGGGCACGCCTTTTTCCCGGCCCAGAATTATTACCTGAACGGCGCTGTGGTGGAACGGCTGGGCGAAAAAACCTTTCAGGTCACCGACGGCACGGCCACCACCTGCGACGGCCCCAGCCCGGCCTGGACTATCACGGCCAGCCGCCTCACCGTCACCGAGGGCGGCTATGCCGCCGCCAGCGGGGCCGCGCTCAATACCCGCCACTTCCCGGTGCTGGCCCTGCCCTATTTCGTCTTCCCCATCAAAAACGAGCGGCAGAGCGGCTTTTTGATGCCTTATGTGGGCTCCTCCTCCCGCGACGGGGCCACGGTGAGTTTACCCTTTTTCTGGGCCACCGGCGAAAACCACGACCTGACCCTCACCCCGGTGTGGCGCGAAGAGCGGGGCCTGGCCACCACCCTGGAGGGCCGCTACCACTTCAACGAGGGCCGGGGCATATGGCAGTTCACGTATTTGGACGACAAAAAGGGCGAGCATTTCAGCTATAAAAACAGCGCCGGGGCCAGGGAAGCCCGCGACCGCTACTGGCTGCGGGCCCAGAACAACTGGCAGGCGGCGGGCTGGGATTTTACCCTAGACCTGGATGTGGCCTCTGACCCGCTCTTTTTGACCAGCTTCCGCAGCGACCTGGACGGCTTTTTCCGCTCGGCCCAGCTTTTTACCAGCGAGTTCGGTCGCACGGTCAACGAATATCTTGACCCCATGCGCGTCAGCACCTTTACCGCCCAGAAGGCGGGCTATGACTCGCTGTTCCGGGCCACGGCGCAGTATACGCAGGATGTGTACAGCCGGGACAACCGCGAGACGCTCCAGCGGCTCCCGGCCCTCCAGTACAGCCTGGTCAGCCGCCCCCTGCCCCTGGGCAGCGAGGGGCCCGACTTGTCGGTGAACCGGCCCCGGCTGTCCGTGGATATGCGCTATGACAATTTTTACCGCCATGTGGCCGCCGACAGCCCCACCGACGAAAAGGGCCAGCGCGTGGTGCTGGAGCCGAGCCTGGAATGGAGCACGCCCGTGGCCGATGTGGCTACCCTGGAAATGGAAGGTTCCCTGGGCGTGCACATGTACGGCGTGAACGGCCATGAGTATGACGCGGCCCTGCCCGTGTCGCGCCAGCGTGAGCGCCGCGACCAGCGGGACAACAGCCTGGGCGGCTCTTTCACCGCCTCGCTGTCCAGCACCGTGGGGCGCGTCTATGAGGGCGGCCTGGGCAAGGCCGTGGCCACCCGCCACCAGCTCATCCCCACCATCACCTACAATTATGTTGAGGCCCAGGATCAGGACGAACTGCCCTACTGGGATTTCCGCGACCGCCAGCTCTCGCGCCGCACCGTGCGCTACGGCCTGATGAACACCTTTGTCAGCAAAACCCCCGTGGCCGCCCAGCCCGCCAGGGCGGGTGAGGCGGCCCAGCCGGAAAGTTACAACTATTTCCAGTTCCTCAAAGTCGGGCTTTGGAGCAGTTATGAATTCGCCGACAACGAACGCTGGGCCGACGACATTGACGCGCGCTACTACACCACCGATTATTACGACCAGGGGGCCGGGCCGGTGGAACTGGAAGTGGAGGCCTTCTTCAACCCCCATTTTTCACTGCGGGCTCTGGCCGGGGTGGACGGCCGCACCGGCCGCGTGGTCAGCCAGGATATCGGCCTCACGGTGCGCGACCCCAGGGGCGACAGTTTTTCCCTGACCTATGACTACGACTCCCCGGCCAACGTGGATGTGAGCCGCCGGAACAACTTGCTGCAAAGCGAATATGAGGAAGTGCGGGCCAACCTGAACGTGGTTTTCACCCCGCAATGGCTGGCCGGGGTTTCCACCCGCTACGACGTGCGCGACGGCCGCCCCCTGGAGACCAACGCCCACCTCCTGTACCAGGCCCAGTGCTACAAAATCGGCGTCATTTTCACCGATTCTGAAGACGATCAGCGGGTGGGGCTCATCATCGACCTGTTGGGCCTGGGGGCTTTTAACAGCAATCAGGGCGTCATGGCCGGGCCTCCCGGGCAATTTTATTATTGATGCCTGTTGACAACGCTTTTTAATTTCGGTAACTTATATTTATCAAGTCTTTAACATTTCGCGCATCGGCTTGAAATTATTACATATGCCCCAGAGGGAGGCTTTTGGTATGGAATCACAGGAGAAAGAACTCATCGCAAAATTGGTTCCCAACAACCCGGAACTCAGCGCCTTGGTGGATGAACACAAGGCCTACAAAACCCAATTGGAAGATTTGGCGCGCCGCCCTTATCTTTCCCCCGAAGACGATCTTGAACGCAAAAAGCTCCAGAAAGCCAAACTGGCAATTAAAGACAAAATTCATCGCATTCTTGAAGCTCACCAGGGCTGACCGAATAACCCTTTTCCCCGGCAGGCTCGCCGCCTGACGGAACCCGCTGCGGCGAAAAACTTTCGCGGCGGCGAGATGAACCCTCCCCCGACCACGGGGAGGGTGGACGTGTTCGCGGGCAACCCCCCGGCACGATTATGTGTGCTGTCCGGCAACCCCGGCGGCGGAAAGAAGATTTACATATGATTGATGAGACCCGAAGCCCCGACCCGGCTGAACCGCTCGCGCATCATCGCGGTTCCGGCGGAGTGAAGCCCCTCCGGGGCATTGAGCTGACTGGCGCTCAGATTTTGATTGAGTGCTGGAAAAAAGAAGGGGTGGAGGTCGTCTTCGGCTATCCCGGCGCCACCACCATCGACATTCACCACTACCTCAAAGAGAGCGGCCCGCGCTTCATCCTGACGCGCCACGAGCAGGCCGCCGTCCACGCCGCCGAAGGCTACGCCCGCGTCACCGGCAAGCCCGGCGTGGCCCTGGTCACCAGCGGGCCGGGGGCCACCAACGCGGTCACGGGCCTGGCCGCCGCCAATCTCGATTCCATCCCCGTCATTGTTTTTTCCGGCCAGGTGGCCCGCATGATGATCGGCAACGACGCCTTCCAGGAAGTGGATATCGTCGGCGTCACCCGCCCCATCACCAAGCACAACTACCTGGTGCGCGACACCGAATCCCTGGCCCGCACGGTCAAGGAGGCCTTTTACGTGGCCTCCAGCGGCCGCCCCGGCGCGGTGCTGGTGGATTTGCCCAAGGACGTGGTGAGCGGCCGGGCCGAGTTCAAATACCCGGGCCGCTTGAAACTGCGGGCCTATCAGCCCCACCTGGAGCCCCACCCCAAGCAGGTGGCCAAGGCCGTGGAGTTGCTGAAAAAAGCCCAGCGGCCTGTCCTCTACGCCGGGGGCGGGGTCATCATGAGTGGGGCCTCCGAGCCGCTGTTGGCCCTGGCCGAGCGGCTCCAGATTCCAGTGACCAACACCCTCATGGGCCTGGGGGGCTTCCCCGGAACCCACCCCCTGTTTTTGGGGATGCTGGGGATGCACGGCCTCTATCAGGCCAACATGGCCGTGCAGGAATGCGACCTGCTGATCGCCGTGGGGGCCCGCTTTGACGACTGGGTGACGGGGAAGCTCGATCAGTTCGCCCGCAAAGCCAAAATCATTCAGATCGACCTTGACCCCACCTCCATCCACAAGCGCATCACCACCGAAGTGCCCCTGGTGGCCGACGCCCGGCTGGCCCTGGCCTCCATTTTGGAATCCCTGGGCGAGGCCCCGGACTACGAGAAAAAATCCCGCCCCGCCTGGCTGAAAACCATCGCCGCCTGGCGGGCCGAGGGCGACGCGGTGATGGATTATCGCAAAACCGACCCCGCTGGCTGCACCGGCGCAACGTGTCCTGTTTGGAACCCCAAAACCAAAGGCTGCCGCACCGAGCCCATCAAGCCCCAGATGGTCATCGACACGCTGTATCAGCAGACCAAAGACCGCGACGCCATCATTGCCACCGAGGTGGGCCAGCACCAGTTGTGGTCGGCCCAGTATTATCTCTACGATAAGCCCCGACGCTTCCTGACTTCCGGCGGCCTGGCGGTCATGGGTTTCGGCCTCCCGGCGGCCATGGGCGCGCAAATTGCCCGGCCCGGCGCCTTGGTGGTGGATATCGCCGGGGACGGCTCCATCCTCATGAATATTCAGGAATTGGTGACCATTGTTGAAGAAAAATTGCCCATTAAAGTGATTATCCTCAACAACGGCTGCCTGGGCATGGTGCGCCAGTCGCAGCAGCTTTTCTATGGCAAGTGCTATGCCGACACCATGCTGGGCCGCAGCCCGGATTTTGTGAAACTGGCCGAGGCCTTCGGAGCCAAGGGTTTTCGGGCCGAGCGCGTGGAAGAGGTCGCCCCGGTCATCGAAAAGGGCCTGGCCGCCGAAGGCCCGGTGGTCATGGAGTTCATCGTCTGCCAGCAGGCCCTGGTCTACCCCATGGTGCCCGCCGGGCAGGATAATTACCACATGCTCCCCTTCGCCCAGGCCGAAGCGGATTAAGAGGAGGCGGTTATGGAAAACGGCAAACTGCGCCGCACCCTCTCCGTGCTGGTGGATAACGAGCCGGGCGTGCTGGCCCGCGTCACCGGCCTCATTTCCGGGCGGGGCTTCAACATCGAGAGCCTCTCCGTGGCCGAAACCATGGACCCGGCGGTGTCGCTGATAACCCTCATCACCTCGGGCTCCCCGCCCATCATCGAGCAGATCATCAAGCAACTGCGGAAACTCATCAACGTCATCAAAGTGGTGGACTTGACCGAGGGCGACTATGTGGAGAAGCAGCTTGTGCTGGTGAAAGTCCGCGCCCTGGAAGCCCACCGGGCCGAGATACGCAGCCTGTGCGAAATTTTCAAGGGCAAGATTCTGGATGTGAGCCCCAGAACCTACACCATGGAATTCACCGGCAACGAAAAGAAAATCCGCGACATCCTGACCCTCCTGGACGACTTCGGCATTGAGGAGCAAGTGTCCACCGGCCTCACCGCCATGCCCAGAACAAAACTGGATAAACGCGACCGCCGGGCTAACTGAGACATAAACAAGGAGAACCCCATGCAAGTATACTTCGAAAAAGACGCGCCCCTGACCCCGTTGAAGGACAAAACCATCGCCGTCCTCGGCTACGGCAGCCAGGGCCACAGCCAGGCCCAGAATTTGCGCGATTCCGGGCTCAACGTCATCATCGGCCAGCGCCCCGGCTCGGCCAATTACGACCTGGCCGTGGAGCACGGCTTCACCCCGCTGTCCGTGGCCGAAGCCTCCGCCAAGGCCGACCTCATCCAAATACTCCTGCCCGACCACGTGCAGGCCGAGACCTATGAGCGCGACGTAAAGCCCAACCTGAAACCCGGCAAAATGCTCATGTTCAGCCACGGCTTCGCCGTCCACTACAGCCAGATTGTGGCCCCCAAAGAAATCAGCGTGGCCATGATCGCCCCCAAAGGCCCCGGCCACCTGGTGCGCGCCGAATACCTCAAAGGCGCGGGCGTGCCCTGCCTCGTGGCCGTCCATCAAGACGCCGACGGCCAGGCCCTGCCCTGGGCCCTGGCCTACGCCAGCGGCATCGGCGGCACCCGCGCCGGGCTCATCCGCACCACCTTTGCCGAGGAAACCGAGACTGACCTTTTCGGCGAACAGGCCGTTTTGTGCGGCGGGGTGAGCGAGCTCATCAAAGCGGGCTGGGAAACCCTGGTGGAAGCCGGATATCAGCCGGAAATCGCCTACTACGAATGCCTGCACGAGATGAAGCTCATCGTTGACCTTATGTACGAAGGCGGGCTTGACCGGATGCGCTACTCCATCTCCGACACCGCCGAATACGGCGACTACAGCCGGGGCCGCCGCATCATCACTGAGGAAACCCGCATGGAAATGGCCGAAATCCTCCGCGAAGTGCAGGAAGGCGAATTCGCCCGAGACTGGATTCTGGAAAACAAAGCCGGCCGCCCCAACGTCCTCTCCCGCCGCCGCCACGAGGCCGAGCACCCCATCAACGAAGTGGGCCGCACCCTCCGCAAAATGATGACCTGGCTAGATAGGAAGTAATGGCAGCAGTCCGTCGGCGACTTTTTCCGCATG
>JAITVE010000202.1 GCA_031285975.1 Candidatus Adiutrix sp.
CATAGCCCTGCTGTTCGATAGGCGCGGCCACCGACAGTTCGCAGGCTTCCACGACTTTGTGGATGTCGCCCTTGGATTCCTCGTAATTCTTGCCCATTTCCGTGGCCACCAGCATCGAGAGTTCCTCAAAATGCTGGTTGACCAGTTCCCGGAACTTAAAAATCACCTGGGTGCGCACGGCCAGGGGGCGGGCCGACCATTCCGGGAACGCGGCCCGGGCAGCGGCCACGGCGGCTTCGGCTTCATCCTGGGTGCAGATGGGGGTTTGGGCGATCTGCTGGCCGGTGGAAGGGTTCATGACCGGGGCATAGCGGCCGGAAGCGGTTTCCTTCCACTCATTATTGACGCAATACTTGAGAGTTTTGACAGGCATGGCTTTTCTCCTCTGACTATACGGTTTGCCGCCGCTGGCGGGGCGTTGCTCAACTGTATTGTGGCGCGGCAGGAAAGCGGTGGAACCAGGTGGTCAACAGCGTTCCGGCCAGGCGATGCAATGTGGTACGTTGTTCAAGAAATACCACAGACCGCCGCGCCTGTCAATAAAATTTATAATATATGGCTCTTTCTGCTTGACGCTCTCCTCTCGTTCGGATATTATAGCCCTACAAGATGCCAATAACGCCTATGGCCGTTCAACTCCCGGCACTATGGGGCGCCGCCTGTTGTTAATTATAGTGTTGTTATAACTGTTGCCAGCCACGGCAACAACAGGGCTGAAATCTGCCCGAATGGCGGCAAGCGTCACGCCCGCGTGAGCGAAACACGGGCGGGCTTTTTTCAAAAAAAGCGGCCCGGGGAATTGCCCAATCAGCGCAAGGCCATGTGCAGCAAAACAAATTTAGCTTTTAAGTCAATAGAGTAACCTACAACAGAAAGCACGAAACACACAAGAGCGGCGCAGTTTTTCCGAAAAACGGCCCGCAGGCTCTTGACAAGCATTCAGCCATAAAGTAATATAGTATTACAATATGTCAATTCAACTACTTGGATGTATGGCTATAAACCCCGCTCCACTCAGGGCGGGTTTCGGGAACAAATAAGCGACCGCGCTACAACCGGCCTCGGCGTTCCCTAATACTTCAGAGGAGACTTCCATGAAACTGGCAATGTTCGAAAAGGACGGCCGGATAGGCCTGGCGGCCGGAGACGGCAAGGTGTTTAACGGTTTGACGGAGGCGGATTCCGGCTATCCCGGCGACCTCGACCGCCTCATGGCTTCGGGGGCCGACCTGGCGGCCGTCGGCAAAGCCCTCCAGTCTGCCCCGGCGGTGGATTTGGCCAAAGTGCGGCTGCTGCCCCCGCTGCGGAAACCGGGCAAAATCGTCTGCGTGGGCGTGAATTATAAAGACCACGCCGAAGAGAGCGGGCACTCCCCCACCGCCCTCTACCCGGAAATCTTCGCCCGCTTCGCTTCCTCCCTCATCGGCGCCGGGGCCCCCATCATCAAACCGGCCGCTTCCGACCAGGTGGATTACGAAGGGGAACTGGTCGTGGTCATCGGCAAGGCCGGGCGGAATGTTCCGAAGAGCAAAGCCCTGGAACATGTGGCCGCCTATTCCGTTTTCAACGACGTCTCCATCCGGGATTTTCAGATGCGGGTCACCCAGTGGGTGATGGGCAAAAACTTTGACGACAGCGGCCCCTTCGGCCCCTGGCTGACCACCGCCGACGAACTGCCGCCGGGAGCCGCCGGCCTGCGCCTGACCACCCGCCTGAACGGCCAGGTTTTGCAGGACGCCAACACCAAAGATTTGATCTTTGACGTGGCCACCCTCATAGAATTCCTCACCCAGGGCATGACCCTGAACCCGGGGGACATCATCATCACCGGGACTCCCGGCGGTGTGGGCGTTTCCCGCAAGCCGCAGGTCTTCATGAAAGCCGGTGACCGCTGCGAAATCGAAATCGAGGGCGTGGGGCTTTTGAGCAACCCCGTGGCCTAAACTTTACTCTTCATAGAACGGGAGGCGAGGAGAATCCTTATGGGCGCAGCCGAACAGTATCTGGTACAGCCTGATTTCCTGACGGAAGTGGTGACGGAAATCTTCATCAAGGCCGGTGTCGAAGGCCGGGACGCGGCCGTGGTGGCCGAGTCCATGGTGGAGGCCAATTTGCGCGGCACGGACAGCCACGGCGTTCTGCGCGTGGAAAACTATGTCAAGCGGATTCAGCAGGGCGGCACCAAGGCCCGCACTGAATTCGCCATCATCAACGAAACCCCCACCACCGTGGCCGCCGACGCCCAGCACGGCCTGGGGGCCGTGGCCGCCGACCGCCTGGGCGCGCTGGTGCGGGAAAAGGCGCTTCAGCACAACCTGGGCTTTGGGGTGGTGCGGCGCAGCAACCACTACGGCGCGGCGGCCCTATGGGCCCTGAAAGCCGCCGGGGACGACATGATAGGCTTCAGCTGCTCCAATGTCGAGCCCATCATGAGCGCCATCGGCGGCAAAACCGCCGCCATCGGCAACAACCCCTTCGCGCTGGCCATACCGGCCGGGCGGCACCACGCCATTTGCCTGGACATGGCCACCAGCGTGGCGGCCTGGGGCAAAGTTGTGGAATACCGGCACCTGCAAAAGCCTCTGCCCGAGGGCTGGGCCGTGGACGCGGACGGCGAAAAGACCACCGACCCCTTCAAGGCCTCCCTTCTGGAAGCCTTCGGCGGCCACAAGGGCTTCGGCCTGGCCGTGGGCGTGGAAGTGCTCAGTTCGCTGTTGGCGGGCGGCGCTTTTCTCGACATGGTCGGCACCATGTATAAAGACATCACCAAACCCAACGACCTGAGCCACTGCTGCGCGGCCATACGCATATCGGCCTTCCGCGACCCGGCAGCTTTCCGGGCCGATGTGGACGATTTGATCGACCGCATCAAGCGGGGAGCCCGCAAGGAAGGGACGGCGGAAATTTTCTACCCCGGCGAGATTGAAGCCCGCAAGAAAGCGGTTAACCTGGAAAAGGGCCTGAAGCTGCCCGCCAGCGTGGCCGAGGAACTGGCCGGATTTGCCCGGGAACACGGACTCGACGCGCGGCTGACCGCCGGGCTGACCGCCACCCCGGCGAACTGAACCGCTACATGACCATGTATCCGCATTAAGGAGGAACAATGTTGACGAAACCTAAAGACATGACGATGACCGGCAAAGAGCGGGTCATGTGCGCCGTCAATCACCGGGAACCGGACTATGTGCCCATTTTCGAAGTCTTCTTCAGCCGCAAATTCTTCAAAGAGATGATCGGCTACGTCCCGGAAACCCTGGACCCGGTGGCCAGCACGGAACTGGCCGTGAAGGTGGGCTATGACTACACCCTGGTGAGCATGGGCGGCACAGCCGGGTACACCGTGGGCGGCACCGGGCTGGAATATCAGGACGAATGGGGCGTCACCTACCGCAAAGACCCCGACGCCTGGCCCATGGACGGCCCCCTGGCCTATCCCATGAAAACCGCCGAGGACTGGAAGAACTACACCATGCCCGACCCGGCCCTGGAGAGCCGCTACACCGCCATCCGCGAGGCCGTCAAGCTGTCGGCGGAACACAAGATGGCCCTGGTGGCCAACGTGCGGGGGCCCTTCTCCGGCGCGTGGATGTGCTTCGGCATGGATCATTTCTTCCCCTTCATGTACAAAAACCCGGCCCTGGTGGACGATGTGCTGACCAAGATGGCCGATTTCGCCATCTACGGCTCCGTGAAAATGATTGAGCTGGGGGTGGACATCATCCAGTTGGCCGACGACTATGGCCATAACCAGTCGCCCCTCCTGTCCCCCAAGCACTTCCAGCGCTTTGTGGCCCCGCAGCTCAAGCGCATTGTGGACGCCATCCACAAGGCCGGGGGCAAGATTACCCTGCACAGCGACGGCCATATCATGCCGGTTCTGGAGTCCTGCGTGGCCCAGGGCATCGACGGGCTCAACCCCATCCAGCGGACGGCGGGCATGGACATCGCCGTCGTCAAGAAACTCTACGGCGACAAGGTCTGCCTGTTCGGCAACGTCGATCAGCGCGACCTGATGGTCAACGGCACGGCCGAGGAAGTGGCCGAGCAGACCAAGGAAGTCATCAGGATAGCCGCGCCCGGCGGCGGCCTCTGCCTGGGCAGCGACCACAGCATTCATGACGACATCCCCACGGAAAACATTCTGGCGATTGTGGAAACCGGGCGCAAGTTCGGCAAGTATCCCATTAACCTGTGACCACGGCGGCTTTCGGGGCCGCTCCATCAGGAGGAAAAACCATGATTTCGATCCGCAGACTCACCCTCGCTCTCGTTCTGTCGCTGACCCTGGTTCTCGGCGCCGGGCTTCCGGCCCAGGCCGCGACCAAGCTCCGCATCAGCCACAACGCCGGGCCCGGCCAACCCATTACCGAAGGCATTGAGCACCTGGCCAAAATCGTCGGCGAACGCACCGACGGCCGGGTGGAAATTGAAATTTTCCCCAACAACATTTTAGGCAACGACCTGACCGTGCGCGACATGCTGGTGGAAGGCACCGTGGACATGCAGTCCGTCGGCAACGGCTTTCTGGCCAACTGGACCGGGGCCATGCAGATCGTCTGCGTCTACTACGCCTACAACGACGAAGCCGAGATGCACGCCGTGCACACCGGCAAAGATTTCGGCCAGAAATACTTTCACGAGCCTTTCCTGAAAGAGCGCGGCGTGCGCATTCTGGACATGTGGCCGCAGTCTCCCCGCCACCTCATCTCCAAGCGCCCCGTCCGCAGCCAGGCCGACATGAAGGGCCTGAAGCTGCGCACCCCCGTGGGCATTCCCGTTTATGACGATCTCTGGGGCCGCCTGGGGGTTATGCCCATGGCCCTGGCCCTGGAAGACGCGTTCACCGGTATGCAGCAGGGCGTGTGCGACGCCGTGGAAATGCCCCTGGATTTCATGCGTTCCTACCGCTTCGCCGAAGTGGCCAAGTACCTGACCCTGACCCACCACCTGCTCTATGACCAGCTGCTGCTGATTAACGAAAATTCTTTCAACAAGCTGTCCGACGGCGACAAGAAAATCCTGACGGACGCGGTGGCGGAAACCAGCAAGCTCGTCAACGACAAGCGCCTGGCCCTGGACGCCAAGATCATGGAAGAATTCAAGGCCATGGGCGTGGAAGTGATCGAACTGAGCCCGGAAACCGTGGCCGAGTTCCAGCAGATCATCGAACCCGTCTTTGAAGACCGCGCCAAAGACCTGTGGACTCCCCAGATAGCCGCCGATTTCAAGGCCGCCATCAAAAATTACCGCGAAGCCAACGCGCAGTAAGCCGCCTTTGCAGCGCTCCGGGCCGACTCCCTCACGGGAGCCCCCGGCCCGGAGGCCTCAGCCCGCCGGCCCAGCCGGCCCTCAAAAAGGAAGGTGAATTGTGCGCGGATTGCTGACCAAAATAGACCGCTTCTTGATTTTCGCCGAGAGCGCTCTCATTGTCTTCACCATGCTGGCCATGGTCTTCCTCATCGTCTGGCAGGTCATCGCCCGCTTCTTCCTGCATATTCCCGTCCCCTATGCGGAAGACCTGGCCCGCCTGGCCGTGGTTTGGTCTATCTTCATGGGCGCGACCCTGTCGCTCCGGCTCGACGAGCATATGTGCGTGGAAGTCATTTTTAAACATTTTCCCAAAAAACTCCAGCATTTTGCCATGCTGCTTATCCAACTGGCGGTGGGCGCTTTCGCGCTGATCATGGTAATTTACGGTTATCGCTATTACATGTTCGCGGCCAACGACTTCACCACCTCCCTCGGCTATGACCGCAACATTTTCTTTCTGCCCACCCCGCTCTGCGGGGCCCTGATGCTCATCTACTCCCTGGCCCAGGCCATCGGCAGCCTGGGGCGGCTGCTCGGCTTCGACGGCCCTGAGGAAGAAAAGGAAGGTTCGGCATGAGCGGCCTGGCGTTACTTTTGACCATGTTCGGCCTCATCGCCCTCAGGGTGCCCATAACCTTCTCCCTGGGCATTGCGGGCCTGTCCTTTTTTATCTTAAACGGCATCCCCCTGAACTCGTTCGCCTCCAAGCTGGCGGTCAGCGTGGACAGCTTTCCCCTCCTGGCCCTGCCGTTCTTCATCCTGGCCGGGAATTTAATGAACAACGGCGGCATCACCCGGCGGCTCTTCGCCCTGGCCGACGCCCTTTTGGGCAGCGTGCGGGGCGGCCTGTCGTATGTGTGCATCATCTCCAGCATGATTTTCTCCGCCCTGTCGGGCTCGGCCCTGGCCAACGCGGCCGGCCTGGGCACCATTCAAATCAAGGCCATGGAAGAGCGCGGCTACGACAAGGAATTCAGCGCCTGCCTCACGGCCTCGGCGGCGGTGCTGGGGCCCATCATCCCCCCGAGCGTCATCATGATTATTTACGGGGTGACCGCCGGGGTGTCCATTAAAGAAATGTTCCTCGGCGGCATGTTGCCCGGCCTGGTCTTGAGCGGCATGTATGCGGTGATGTGCTTTTATTATGGCCGGAAGCTCAACTTCCCCAAAGGTGACAAGTTCAACCCGCGTGAAGCCTGGCGGGCCTTCAAAGACGCGTTCTGGGCCCTCATGACCCCCACCATCATCCTCGGCGGCATTTTCGGCGGCGTTTTCACGGCCACCGAGGCCGGGGCCGTGGCCTGCCTGTACACCTTCATCGTGGGCCTCTTCATCTACCGCGACCTGAAGATAAGAGACATCGGCAAAATTTTGCTGGATTCCGGCAAAAACTGCGGGGCCATCCTCTTCATCGCCGCCACGGCCTCCGTCCTGGGCTTCTGCCTCACCTACGCCCGGGTGCCGCAGAGCCTGGCCGCCATTTTGGTGGAATACATCAGCAACAAATACGCGCTGCTGCTCATCTTCATGGTGGTCTACCTGTTCCTGGGCACCATCATGGACGGCGGGGCCATCGTCATCACCACCGTGCCCATCTTCGTGCCGCTGTGCACGGCCCTGGGCATTGACCTGGTGTACTTCGGCGTTTTCGTGGGCATCCTCATGTCCCTGGGCACCATCACCCCGCCGGTGGGGACGGCCATGTTCGTCATCTGCCGCAACACGGGGCTGCCCATAGAGCGGTTCACCATCTCGATGCTGCCCTGGTTCGCCCTCATCGCCGTGTTCGTGATCCTCTTGGTTTTCGTGCCCCAGATCATCACCTGGCTGCCCGCCGTCATGCGCTGACAGCCTCAGCCGCAGGCCCCAACAAGCGCCCCCGTCCCTCCGGCGAACGCCGGGGCGGCGGGGGCTGCGCTAAAATGACGGGGCATAAACGGGGCATAAAAACGTATGGCCGCCCCGCTGGCGGCCACGCTTTAAATTGTATTTTCACGGAAACTTTGCTACCATTGCCGTAAAAGGGGATAGATATATAATGATTGAGTCCATCCGCAAAATGTCCGCTGTGGACGAAGTGTTTCAAGCTATCTACAGCCGCATCCTCAGCGGCGAGTTCCCCGAAGGGCACCACTTTCCGTCCCAGATAACCATGGCCGAGTCTTTTGGGGTCAGCCGCCCGACCATTCGGGAGGCGGTTAACCGCTTGAAGCAGCTGGGCCTTCTGGCTTCCAAGCCCAAAGTCGGCAC